>JBDSTJ010000674.1:0-7377 GCA_039928335.1 Streptosporangiaceae bacterium
CCGGCGACGTGCTGAGGCGGCTCGGGATCGACAACGTCCACGCCGGGCATGCCGAGCGCTATCCGAAGATTCCGATCGAGGAACTGCTGGCCGCGCGGCCGGACCTGGTCGTGCTGCCTGACGAGCCGTATGAGTTCACCGCCGACGACGGGCCGGAGTGCTTCCCGGGGATCGAGGCCGCGCTGGTGAGCGGCCGACACCTCACCTGGTACGGCCCCTCGCTCACCGAGGCCAGGAGGGTCCTGGCCGAACAGCTGTCTCAGCGCTGACCGGTCCACCGGGGGGCGGTGCGCGCCCACTCGCGGTCCCACCTCGCAGAGCGCCTGCGGTCGAGTCCGCGGCGGCCCATCCGGTAGGCCTCCAACGCGGCGATCACGAGGATCACTGCGACGCCGAGCGAGTCGCAGGTGGTCTGGGTGAGGGTCTGCTGGTGGGTACGCGGCCGGCCGCTGAGAGCTCCGCTGCCGTTGGTCCACCGGGTCAGCTGGTCGTTCTCCCGGGCGGGGGAGACGAGGGTGGCAGATCCGACCCGGGTCGCGCCGTTGCCGTCCTTCCACTGCAGGAGCGCGCGTTCGTGCAGGAAGTGCCCGGCTCCGTCGCCGCTCACGTCGGTCACCTCCAGAACGGTGGCGGTGACGAGGCGGAAGCTGGACCGTTCGAGCGACTCGGTGGCGGTGCCGGAGTTGTAGGCGTGCAGGCCGACCAGGGCGGCCACACCCGGGGCCAGCACCAGCAGGGCCACCAGCAGCACCGAGGTCAGGATCGTCTGGACGCGGTCGACCCGTCGGCGTACCGGGTTGTGGTCCCATCCCAGCCTGCGGACGATGCGTGCGCAGCGTCGGCGCATCGTTCACCTTCCGTACCAGCATGCTCACGGTCCTCATCCGCAGGACCTTCAGCACTGTGCATGCCCGTTCGCCTGACGGTCATGCCTGTCGCGGCGTCAAGGGCGGGGATTGACCGGGTCGAAAAGCCCAATTAGGTTAGGCTTACCTAATTCCAAGGAGTCCCATGCTGACCAGCGAACGACCGCCGTGTACCTCGCTGGAGCAGGTGCTCGCCCAGTGCATCTCCCAGGTGCTCGACAGGCCGCGGGTGTTCGCCGGCGACGACTTCGTCGCGCTCGGCGGGGACCCGGCGGCGGCCCGGGCCGTGTCCGCCCGGCTCGGCGAGGCGCTCGGGGTCCCCGGGCCCGGGGTCGATGTGATCATCGAGGAGCGCACCGTCCAGCGGATCGCCCGCCGGCTGTCGGGCTGTGAGGCGAGGCTTGAGGCCTTCGCCGCGTTGTGGTTGGCCGGCGGTGACATGTCCGAGGCCGAACTCGCCGCCCACCTGCACGGCGGCGGCTGCGCCTGAGGCGGCTCGGGATCATATTTAGGCAAGGCTAGCCTAATAAGATCTCATTCATTAGGCTTGCCTAAGTTCGGCGTACCGTGTCCGTCGTCCTCGCGGCCCGGCCGCGCGACCGCCGACCGCGCCGGCGGGTCCGTTGACGAACAGAGAGTACGCCTTGACTGAGCAGAACCGGCTGCACGCCGAGCGGCTGACCCTCACCTACGACCAGCGGGTGGTCGCCGAGGATCTCGCCGTCACCATCCCCGATGGTTCGTTCACCGTGCTGGTCGGGCCGAACGCGTGCGGCAAGTCCACCCTGTTGCGGGCGCTCGCCCGAGTGATCAGGCCGAAGGCCGGCACGGTCTATCTCGACGGCGCGGCCATCTCCTCCTATCCGGCCAAGGAGGTCGCCCGCAGGCTGGGCCTGCTGCCGCAGACCTCGGTCGCGCCCGGCGGCATCACCGTGGGGGACCTGGTCGCCCGGGGCCGCTACCCCCACCAGCGGCTGCTGCGCCAGTGGTCGGCGGCCGACGAGGCGGCCGTGGCCCAGGCGATGCACCTCACCGGGGTGCGGGAGCTGTCGGACCGGTTCGTGGACGAGTTGTCGGGCGGCCAGCGCCAGCGGGTCTGGGTCGCGATGGTCCTGGCCCAGGAGACCCCGTTGCTGCTGCTGGACGAGCCGACCACCTTTCTCGACATCGCGCACCAGATCGAGGTGCTCGACCTGTGCGCCGAACTGCACGAGCAGCGCGGACACACCCTCGTCGCGGTGCTGCACGACCTCAACCACGCCTGCCGGTACGCCACCCATCTGATCGCGATGGGGGCCGGTGGCCGGATCGTCGCGCGCGGCGAGCCGTCCGAGATCGTCACCGCCGAGCTGGTGGCGGAGGTCTTCGGGCTGAAGTGCCGGGTCATCACCGATCCCGAGTCCGGAACCCCGCTGATCATCCCGGCTGCGCGCGCCCGGGTGATGCTAAGTTAGGCAAGCCTTACCTAATTAAAGTCTCCGCACCGTGAAAGGCGAACATGACGACCCCCGTCCATGACGTCGTGGGAATCGGTTTCGGTCCCTCCAACCTGGCTCTCGCGGTGGCACTCGAAGAGGAGTACGGCAGCGGCGTCGACGCGGTCTTCTATGAGAAGCAGCCGGCGTTCGGATGGCATCGCGGCATGCTCCTTGAGGGCGCCACGATGCAGGTCTCCTTCCTCAAGGACCTCGTGACGATGCGGAACCCGGCCAGCCCGTACAGCTTTCTGTCCTACCTTCAGGAACGCGGCCGGCTGGTCGACTTCATCAACCACAAGACGATGTACCCCAGCCGGATGGAGTTCCACGACTACCTCGAATGGGTCGCGGCGTCCTTCACCCGCCTCGTCCGGTATGGCTCCGAGGTCGTCTCGGTGCGCCCGCACGACCGCGAGACCCTCGAGGTCACGCTCCAGCAGGGCGGCGAGCTGCGCACCTGCCTCACCCGCAACCTGGTGATCGCGACCGGCCTCGACCCGGTGCTGCCCGAGGGCGTGCAGCAGGGCGAGCGGATCTGGCACACCGAAGAGCTGCTGCACCGGCTCGGCACCCTGGGCGGCCACGAGCCGGGCCGGTTCATCGTGGTCGGTGCGGGCCAGAGCGCGGCCGAGGCCGTCGAGCACCTGCACACCCGGTTTCCCCGGGCCGAGATCTGCGCGGTCTTCAGCCGGTACGGCTACTCTCCCGCCGACGACAGCGCGTTCGCCAACCGGATCTTCGACCCGCCCGCGGTGGACCACTTCTTCTCCGCTCCCGCAGAGGTCAAGAGCCTCCTGCTCGCCTATTCGCGCAACACCAACTACTCCGTCGTCGACCTCGACCTCATCGACGAGCTCTACCGTCGCTCCTACGCCGAGAAGGTCCAGGGCGTCCAGAGGCTGCGGATTTTCAACGCCTCCCGGCTGCTCGAAGTCGAGGCGGACGAGGCCGGGGTGCGCGCCGAGATCCACTTCCTGCCCAGCGGCGAGGTGAGCACTCTGGACGCCGACGTGATCGTCTACGCCACCGGCTACCGCGAGCGCAACCCCTTCGACCTGCTCGGCGAGGCCGCCGCGCACTGCCAGGTCAGGGACGGCGGCGGCCCGGTCGTGGAACGCGACTACCGGATCGCCACCGGACCCGAGCTCACCTGCGGGATCTATCTCCAGGGTGCGACCGAGCGCACCCACGGCATCGCCTCGTCGCTGCTGTCCATGACCGCGGTGCGCACCGGTGAGATCGTCCAGTCCATCGCCCGGCGGTCGGCCCGGGTGCTGCAGGGGGCCCGGTCATGACCGGCTCCTTCGGAAACCCCGACTGGACGGCCGTGCACGGTCCCCAGGAGCGCGAGTCCTGCCTGGACTACGTCCGGGTGAACTGGACCGACTGGACCGACCTGGGTTCCGGCGGCCTCCGGGCGGCCTGCTGAGGTCCCCGCACACACCGGGGATCCGGCCGGGTTAGGGTGATCTCCATGGGTGACAACGAGGTCCTCGGCCGGATCAAAGGCCTGATGGATGAGGAACATGAGCTCCGGACCAGGCTCGCGGCGGGCGAACTGACCGCCGACGACGAGCACGCCAGGGTGAAGGCGGTCGAGGAGGCCCTGGACCAGTGCTGGGACCTGCTGCGCCAGCGCCGCGCCAAGCAGGAGTTCAGCCAGAACCCTGACGAAGCCGAGGTGCGCCCGGTCCGGGAGGTCGAGGGCTACCAGCAGTAGGGCCCGGATCGGCGTGGACGGCGAATTCCGACCAACCTGCCCGGACGGACGGTCGGTGGGAACCTGAAGGGCCTGCCCAAAAGCACCGGACAGGCCCTGTGAGCTGGGCGGATCAGTAGGCGACGAGCGTCTTGCCGCAGTCAGCCCGGGTGAAGGAGTGGCTTCCGTCGCTGTTCCTCTTCTGCGTGCCGGTGCAGGCGGTGTAGAGCAGGTGCCCGGTGAAGAACGAGTGGATCTTCAGGCTGCCCCAACGGCCCCGCACGTCGCTGGTGTTCCAGATGACGTGTTCTTCGCCCTGGGTGCCGTCGGCGTTGTAGAAGTCGAGGTAGACCGCGGCGAGCCGGCCGTCCCTGATGTTGTCCCGGATCTTGACGTTGATCTCCGCGGCCCCTCTGCCGGAGACGGTACGGCCGTGGAACCAGCCCCAGCTGTCGAGGTAGGGAAGCTGGCCCGGACGGTTGCCCGCGCGGGTCGGGTTCTTGCGCGAGTTGTAGTAGACGTAGTTGCCGGGAACGGCCTTGCGGAGCCCGGACGCCGGGAGCTTGCGGGTGAGCGCCGTCCTTGTCCTGCTCGTGTCGGCAGTGGTCCGGGTGTTGGAGCCCTTGGCGTCGGAGTTGTAGATGACCGTGATCGGGCCGTTCTTGAACTGGTACTTCTTGCCCTTCTTGCGAAGCAGTACCTCACGGACGAACAGGTACTCGGTGAACTCCGAGGTGAAGGCCTTCTTGCTCTTGAAGGTGAACCGGCCGTCGGCGGGCCCGGTCTTCACCTTCTTCTTCGGCTTCTTCGGCTTCTTGTGCACGCAGCGGGTGCACGTCTGCTTGTGCGGGTTGTTCGGTGCCCTCGGCTTGATCGGCGGGCCTTCGAGCGTCGCGCCCTCGTCCGGGACGGTGGACCGCCCGTTCTTCCTCGCCTTGTTGATCACGTAGAAGACGCCGGAGTCCTGAATGTCCCAGGCCTCGGAGGTCGCGAACTGGACCGCCGGGGTCCAGCCGTTCTTCCTGGTGTCCTTCAGCTGGAAATGAACGGTGATCCGGTCCCGGTTGACCTTGTAGGAGCCCTTGGCCTGGATCGTCTTGAACAGTTTCGAGGAACCGTTCTTCGTCGTCCATGTGCCGGAACCGGGCGCGGCCGCGACCTTGGTGGGAGTGGCCGGAGCGGCGAGGGGAGTGGCTTGCGCGCCGGTGACGGCGAAGGTGCCCGTGCTCAGCAGCAGGGCCCCAGTGGTCAGTACTACGGTGGCGGTCCGCCGCATCCGTTACTCCCAGCTCGGTATCTCTTTTTTGGAGAACTTTAGCAATCGCTTACGTGTCGGATAGTTGGCGGTATGTAGATCGTGACGTTGCCGTAACTCGCATCGCGGCCGGGCAGGGATCGCCGGCCGGATCGTCAGAGGTCAGCCCCGGCCGACGAAGGACGGCATCGCCGTGGCCATCACGGTGAGGAACTCGACGTTGGCCGCCAGCGGCAGGCCGGCCATGTAACGGACGCCGTCCACGACGTGACCGACATCCATGACGGGCTCGGCCAGGACGGATCCGTCGGCCTGGAGCGCACCCTGACCGAAGCCCGTCGTCATGCTCGTGGCGGCGTTGCCGACGTCGATCTGACCGCAGGCGATGCCGTGCCGGCGGCCCTCCAGCGACAGGGCCTTGGTCAGGCCGGTGAGGGCGTGCTTGCTCGCGGTGTAGGCGATCGCGTCGGGCCGTGGGGTGTGCGCGGACAGCGACCCGTTGTTGATGATCCGCCCGCCCTGCGGATCCTGCTCCTTCATGAGCCGGAACGCCTGCTGGGCACAGAGGAAAGCGCCGGTCAGATTGGTGTCGAGGACCGCGGACCACTCGGCGGTGTCGTAGTCCTCGACCGGAGCCTGCCGACCGAACAGGCCGGCGTTGTTCACCAGGAGGTCGAGCCTGCCCCAGTGCTCCCGCACCGCCCGGAAGAGCGCCTCGACGGACTCCGGCGACCTCACGTCGGCCGGTACGACCAGGGAATCGCCGCCACCCCTGGCCGCCGTCGCGGTCAGGGTCCCGGCATGCCGCCCCGCCAGGGCGACCCGATAGCCGTCCGCCAGCAGCGCCACCGCGAGTTCCGCGCCGATCCCGGATCCCGCGCCTGTCACCAGGGCGACTCTCATGGGGCGCTGCCTTTCCTCGATCGTCTGTGGTCTTCCTGATCAGGATCCCACGGCAGCGCCGGTCAGCCTCCGTCCCGCTAGTCGCTGAGTGCTCTGCGGCGCAGGGACCAGGGGCGGACCTTGCCCAGGCCCTGGAGGGTGCGAGGTTTGAGGACCGCGGTCTCGAAGCGGTCGGCCAGTTCGGCTTCGAGGCGGGCGTCGATCAGGACGCTGCCGGGGTTGGCCTGGGCGGTCAGGCGGGCGGCGAGGTTGACAGGAGTGCCGAAGACGTCGCCCAGGGACTGGACGACCGGGCCGTAGGCCAGGCCCGCGCGGATCCGGGGGAAGCTGTCGTCGAGGCCGGACCGCTCGGTGATGCGCAGTGCGATCTCGGCGGCGGCGACGGGGGAGTCGGCGCTGAACAGGACCTCGTCGCCGAGGGTCTTGACGATGCGGCCGCCGAACTCGGTGCAGATCTCGGTGGCGACGACCTCGAAACGTTCGACGAAGGCGGCGAGGACGTCACCGTCCATGTTCCGGCTGAGCTCGGTGAAGGACACGATGTCGGCGAAGCCGACGGTCAGCTCCGCCGCGGTCGAGGGCGTGTCGCCGACGCTGGCCAGGGCCCGCATTCCCGACGCGGCCAGATGCCGTCGCCAGCCCTGCAGCAGCAGGCGCTCGAACCGGGGGAGCAGGTCGGCCAGGGAGTCCAGGTCGACTGAGCCGTCGAAGATGCGCTTGATCCACACGTCGCCGAGCCAGCTGGCGAGCCGGCCCATGGTCTGCCCGACCGCCCGGGACAGGTGGACGACGAGTTCCTCGTCGATCTGGTCGAAGTCCAGCAGTTCCCGGATGTCCTGGAGCGCCGCTGCGTCCTGCCGGGTGAAGGCGACCATGTCGGGCGGCGGGGTGGGGAACCCGAGCGCCTGCCAGATCCGCAGGCAGGTGATCTCGGGCACGCCGGTCAGCGCGGCGATCTCGGACTGCCGGTAGAGCGCCGTACCGCCGAGCAGGAGCTCTTCGAGCCGCCCCGCCTCGGGCAGGTCCACGGTGATGTCGGACATCCAGATACCCATCGCTCGATGTGACATCGAACAATGTCGTAATTGTCCGGCGCTCGTCAAGAGGCCCGACTCAGCCCAGGTTGAGCGGTCCCTTGAGCAGGTCCGCGAACGTCTCGTCCTCGAGCCGCCGGGC
>JBDSTJ010000675.1:0-4598 GCA_039928335.1 Streptosporangiaceae bacterium
GGAACTCACCCGGTTCGCGCGCGGCTGCATGCTGCACGCCCAGAACCGCAGGCCCCGCGACGCCTGGGCGCTCCTCGCCGAGCTGGACGAACTCCTCGACCGGCTCTACGGCCCCCGCACGTTCCGGCCGTTCCACCTCTGAAAGGACACCCGAAAATGGGAAGCGGAACCTGGTCCACCAACGTCTACGACGCCGCCGCGAGCTACCGCGCAGCCACCGGCGCGAGCGCCTTCGCCCACAGCGACGGCGGAGCCACCACCACCCACCCCGACCTCGACCCCAAGGGCGTCGGCCGCCGAGAGAGCCGCGACTCCGACGAACACCCCGAGTCGCTGGCGATCGCCGTGCTGTTCGACGTGACCGGCTCGATGAACACGGTGCCGCGCACCCTGCAGACCAAGCTGCCCGACCTGCTCGGCCTGATCCTGCGCAAGGGCTATGTCGAGCACCCGCACCTGCTGTTCGGCGGGATCGGTGATGCCACCTGCGACCGGGCCCCGCTGCAGATCGGTCAGTTCGAGTCCGACAACCGGATGGACGACGACCTCGGCAAGATCCTGCTGGAGGGTGGGGGCGGCGGCCAGATGATGGAGTCCTACGAGCTGGCCCTGTACTTCATGGCCCGGCACACCGCGATCGACTGCCACGACAAGCGCGGCAAGCGCGGCTACCTGTTCCTGATGGGTGACGAACTCGCCTACGGCAAGGTCAAGAAGCGCGAGGTCGAAGCCGTGATCGGCGACCGGATCCCCGAGGACATCCCGGTCCGGGCGATCGTCGGTGAGCTGCAGGAACGGTTCGACGTCTATTTCATCATCCCGTCGCAGGGTTACCACGCCCAGGACCCGCGCGTGCTGGAGTTCTGGCACGGCCTGCTCGGCCAGAACGTCATCCAGCTCGACGACCTCGACGCGGTCTGCGAGACCGTCGCGCTGACCGTCGGCCTCGCCGAGGAGGCCATCGACCTGCAGGAAGGCCTGGAGCACCTCGAAGAGGTCGGCTCGCACGCGGCCGGGTCGGTCTCCCGGGCGCTGGCCCGCTTCGACCACCCGTTGGTCGCCACCGCGTCCGGCCCGCTCGACCTCGATGACGGGCTGCCGCGGGGGACCACCCGGCTGTGAGGCACACGATCGTGGTCGACCTCGGCTACGGGGACGCCGGCAAGGGCACCGTGGTGGACTGGCTGTGCGCCACAGGGGCGCGCACGGTCGTCCGCTTCAACGGCGGAGCGCAGGCCGCGCACAACGTCGTGACCGACGACGGGCGACACCACACGTTCGCGCAGTTCGGCTCGGGGACCTTCACCCCCGGGGTGCGCACCCACCTGTCGCGGTTCATGCTGGTCGATCCGCTGGCCCTGGCCGCCGAGGCCGCCCATCTGCGGTCGGTCGGCGTCCCGGATGCGCTGGAGCGTCTGACCGTGGACGCCTCGGCGCTGCTGACCACGCCGTACCACCGGGCTGCCAACCAGGCCCGGGAGCTGGCGCGGGGTGCCGGGCGGCACGGTTCGTGCGGGATGGGCATCGGTGAGACCGCCGCCTACGCCCTCGAGCACCCGTCCGCGCCGCGTGCGGGGGACTGCGTACATCCCGCACGGCTCAGGCGGGTGCTCGGCGAGGTCCGGGACTGGGTGCTCGCGGAGTTCCCGACGGCCCAGGTGCCTCCGGTCGAGGACTGCGCCGAGGCGTTCTCGTCCTTCGCCGCCCGCGTCCGGCTGGTCGACTCGTCGTACCTGTCGGAACTCCTGCGTGAGGGCCCCGTGGTCTTCGAAGGAGCCCAGGGCGTACTGCTGGATGAGTGGCACGGCTTCCACCCGTACACCACCTGGTCCACGACGACCTTCGCCAACGCCGAGACCCTTCTCGACGGCATCTCCGCCCGGCGCCTCGGCGTCGTCCGCACCTACCTGACCCGCCACGGCCCCGGCCCCTTCGTCACCGAGGACCCGAACCTGTCGCTGCCCGAGCCGCACAACGGCCACGGCGACTGGCAGGGCGCGTTCCGCCTCGGCCACTTCGACGCCGTCGCCCTCCGCTACGCCCTGGACGTCACCGGCCCCGTCGACGGCCTCGCGGTCACGCACCTCGACGCGTGCTCCCGGGCCGACCTGCGCATCTGCGACGCCTACGAGGGCGTCCCCGCGCTGTCCGCAGGCCCGCCCGACCTCCACCGGCAGGAACGCCTGACCACGACTCTGCTCACCGCCCGGCCCGTGCTCTCGGCGGCTCCCGACGACTGGGTCAGCGGAGTCGAGAAGGCCCTCGGCCACCCCGTGGTTGTCACCTCGTCCGGGCCGCGCGCCCGCGACAAGACCTCCCGCCCACCTGGTCCGCCGGCTGATTGACACCCCCACCTCCACTACAGCGCCCCGGCGCGGGCGGCCGCGAAGATCCCTGCGGTCGCCATCGCCGGGTTGGACTGACCTGCTTCGCCGGCCGCCATATCCTCTGCCGACACCGGTGCGCAGGTGCTGGTGGGGGCAGAAATCAGGGTTCGGAACACGGCGGCCACTACCGGCCGGTGGTCGGCGCAGCGATAGTCGGCGCCGTGACCGCCGTGTAACGATCATGAGGGATCGACCTCGACCTCGACGGCGACCCTGGGATCGGGAACGCGCGCAGGACGACATCGCGGGAGGCGGCATGGGCGACACGCCCGCTGAGTTGCACATCGTGGGGATCGGTAACGCCATCGTCGACGTGCTCTGCCACGGCACTGACGAGTTGATCGCCCGGCATGGTCTGCCCAAGGGCAGCATGACGCTCATTGACGCGGAGCGTGCCGAGGCCCTGCACGCCGCTACTTCGCCGGCGGTCGAGATATCGGGCGGGTCCAGCGCGAACACGATGGTCGCCGCGGCCTCCTTCGGCTCCCCGGTCGCCTACATCGGGAAGGTGCGCGACGACCCGTACGGGCACACTTTCACCCACGGTATCCGCGCGGCCGGGGTGCGGTTCGACACCCCGCACGCGACCACCGGGGCCGCGACCGCCCGCTGCTATGTGATGGTGTCGCCCGAGGGTGAACGGACCATGAGCACCTACCTGGGAGCGTGCGTCGACCTCGGACCCGAAGACGTCGACGAGAGCCTCATCGCCTGTTCCCAGGTGACCTATCTGGAGGGATATCTCTGGGATCGACCGCGGGCCAAAGCCGCCCTGCTGGCCGCTTCGGCCGCCGCGCACACCGCCGACCGCACCGTCGCGCTCACCCTGTCCGACACGTTCTGCGTGGAACGCCACCGCCAAGACCTCCTGTCGCTTGTCCGGGAGGAGGTGGACGTCCTGTTCGCCAACGAAGACGAAATCCGGGCCCTCTACCAGACCGACGCCCTCCCCGAAGCGCTCGACCGGGCACAGCGGGACTGTGTCGTGTCCGCCATCACCAGATCCCGGCACGGATCAGTGGTGGTGAGCCAGAACGGAATCCAGGCGGTGCCCGCCGAGCCGGTCCGCAACGTCGTGGACACCACCGGAGCCGGCGACTGCTACGCCGCAGGCTTCCTCCACGGCTTCGCCACAGGACAGGACCTGCGAACCTGTGCACGCCTCGGCTCCGTCGCCGCCGCAGAGATCATCACCCACCTCGGCGCCCGCCCCCGGCAGAACTGAGGTGTGGCGGGGTCCCCGTGGCGTGCCAGCCCGGCCCCTGGCCGTGGGCGGTGACGGAGGCCGCCACCATGACAAAGAACCTGCCGTCGGCAAAATCTGAAATCTATGGTCCCCGGAGTAGACATTCGCGTGGAGCCTGGGTAGTGTTCCTGTTGTCAAAGAGAAACGAGTCCACGAACAGGGCAGAGAACGAACTGCCCAGGTTGAGGGATCGCAGGACGGCGAAGGCTGGCCGTATCGGAAGGTTCGGTGCGGCGGGCGCGCGCCAGACGGCCGAACGTGGGCCGTCACAGCAACGTGTGTGACCAGCAAGTGCAGTGCAGTTGAGGTGCCCGAAGGTTGTGGGCGAGAGCAGGTCGAGGTGTCAGGGCCAATGAGGTGTAAGGGGCTCGGATCGCTGACCTGCCGCAGTGAAGTAGCGCAAGAAGTCTCACCGTTCAGTGGGAAGGGAGTGTTCGCATCATCGGGATCGCCTGGTCGGTGGAGTTTCGCCGGATCGGGTGCCGCAGGTCACGGATTGGATGGTGGTCTTCGGTCAAGAACATGGGATCCCCACGACCCGGCGCGTACGAGGCCGGGTGTGGAAGACGAAGGGTCGGCCTCATGGTCGGCTGATGGTGTTGAAGCTCGTAAATGGGCCCCGGCGCACACGTGCCGGGGCCCCTTGGCGTTGTTATCGCGGAAGGTTCCATGACCCTGACAGACCACCACACCCCGGCCCCGGCTTCGGCTCAGGACCGAATGGACGATGAGGACTATCCCGCCTACAGCATGGGCCGGGCCGCCGAAATCCTCGGCGTGGCACCCGGTTTCCTGCGCTCCCTCGGCGAAGCCAAGCTGATCGAGCCGTTGCGGTCGCAGGGCGGCCACCGCCGCTTCTCCCGCTACCAGCTCCGCCTGGCCGCCCGCGCACGCGAACTCCTCGACGACGGCACCGCCCTGGACGCGGCCTGCCGCATCATCATCCTCGAAGACCAACTCGCCGA
>JBDSTJ010000676.1:0-5402 GCA_039928335.1 Streptosporangiaceae bacterium
CAGGACGAGTGCCTCCGCGGCGTCCCGGACGTCCACGCACGCCACCCCGCCGCTCAGCACGAACGGGAGCCTGCCCCGCGCGGCCAGCCGGAGAAGCTCGCCGTGCGGGGTCGGCAACCGGTCGTCCGGCCCATAGGTGTTGGCCACGCACAGGGCGATGCCGGGCAGCCCCCGGACCCGGCAGTAGTGCAGGAGCCGTTCCTCGGCCGCGACCCGGGAGAGCACGTAGTCGGGTGCGCGGTCGTGCCAGTTGAAGGCGTCCTCCTCGGTGACGGGCCGCTGCCGGTCCAGACCGATGGTGGCGATCGAACTGGTGAAGACGAACCGTCCGACCCCGGCGTCCAGCGCGGCCTCCGCCGAGTTGACCAGCCCCGCGACGTTGGTCTGGTAGAGGGGAGCCGGATCGGTGAGCCACATCCGGGTGTCGACGGCGCAGTGGAACACCGTGCCGCAGCCCGCCGCGGCGTCCCGCAGCGAGTCCCGGTCGGCCAGGTCGCCGTACCTGGTCTCGAAGCGGATGCCCTGCAGGCCGCCGAGGTCGCTGGTGGGCCGGACCAGAACCCTGACGTCGCGGCCGCGGGCGGCGAGCGCCCGGACCACGTGCCCGCCGAGGAAACCGCTCGCGCCGATGACCAGCGCGGGCCGGGTCGTCGTTTCGTCAGGGATCACGATGTTCCTTCTGGGGCAGGCGGGTCAGGAGGTGCTCCTGGGCACCGGGGTGAACCGGACCCTGAAGGACTCGTAGCCGGACACGAAATTGGCGGGCCGGTAGGCCGGTTCGGCGTCCTCCACCGGCTCGATGTCGGGCAGCCGGAGCAGCAACTGCTCGAACATGACCTTCAGCTCCAGCCTCGCCAGGCTGTTGCCCAGACAGAAGTGCGGGCCGTTGCCGAAGGCGATGTGGTCGTTCGGAGTGCGGCCCACGTCGAACCGGAACGGGTCGGCGAAGACGTCCTCGTCCCGGTTGGCGGAGGGGTAGAGCAGCAGGACCTTGTCACCCTCGCTGATCCGCCGTCCGTCCAGTTCGAAGTCGCGGGTCGCCGTGCGGTTCATGTTCTTGATCGGGGAGACCCAGCGCAGCATCTCCTCGACCGCGGTGGGGATCAGGCCGGGATCGTCGATCAGCTGCTGCCGCTGTCCGGGGTTGACGCACAGCTGGTACATCCCGCCGGAGATCACGTGCCGGGTGGTCTCGTCACCGCCGATGAGGATCAGCAACGACTCCTGCACCAGTGAGTCGTGGTCCAGCCGGTCGCCGTCGACCTCGGCGTGCACCAGGACGCTCAGGAGGTCCTCGCGCGGGCACCCGCGCCGTTCCTCGATCGCCTCGCCCGCGAAGGCGGTGAAGCCGGTGAAGGCATCGCCGGCCTTGACCAGCAGTTCGAGGTCGTCGCCTCCGGTCAGAGCGCTCAGCATGTCGTCCGACCAGGTCAGCAGGGTCCTGCGGTCACTCGGGGCGACGCCCAGGGCGTCGCCGATCACGATGAGCGGCAGGAGCGCGGCGAGGTCGCTGACGAAGTCGCATTCGCCCAGTTCGCAGACGTCGTCGATGATCTCGTCGCACAGCCGCCGGAGGTAGTCCTCCTGGGCGGCGACCCGGCGCGAGGTGAATCCGCTGCTCACCAACTTCCGGCGCATCTTGTGCGCCGGGTCGTCCATGTCGATCATCATGGAGATCGGTGCGGCGTCGGCGCGGATGCCCTGGGCGTTGGAGAAGACATCCGGGATCCTGGAGATCTTCCTGACGTCGGCGTGCCTGGAGATCCCCCAGACCCCGCCGTTGCCGTCCCAGTAGACCGGTGCCTGCTCGCGCATCCACCGGAGCTCCTCCTGGGGGTTGCGTCCCCAGAACTCGCCACTGATCAGGTTGATGGAGTCGTTGCTGCTCTGTTCGGGCATCGGTCAGGCCTCCTCAGCCGCGCTCGATGAGAAGGGGGAGCTTGGCCAGGCCGCGGGCGTTGCTCGAGTAGTGCCGCTCCACCCCGGTCTCGGCGAGGCCGAAGTCGGGGATCCGCTTGAGTAGTTCCTCGAAGGCGATCCGGGTCTCGAGCCGGGCCAGCGAGGCCCCGAGACACAGGTGCCGGCCGAATCCGAAGCTCACGTGCCGGTCGATGTCCCGGTGGATGTCGAAGGTCTCGGGGTCGGTGTACTTGCGGTCGTCGTGCACGGCCGAGCCGGTGATCAGGATGACCCGCTGGCCGGCGGGGATCGTGGTGCCGTGCAGTTCGATGTCGCGCAGGGTCCAGCGGCCCTGGTAATGCGAGGGCGGGTCCCAGCGCAGCATCTCCTCGACCGCCCCGGGGATCAGGGTGGGGTCGGCGACGAGCTCCCGCCGCTGGTCGGCGTACCAGGCGAGCGCGACCACCCCGTTGGGGATGAGCTTGGCGACGGTCTCGTGCCCGGCGAAGGCCAGCTCCAGGAAACGCGAGGCCAGCTCCCCGTTGCCGAGCGAGCGCAGGTTGCCCTCCTCGTCCTCGACCTGGGTGTTCATCAACAGGGTGATCACGTCGTCGCCGGGGTTGGTCCGCCGTTCCTTGACCAGCCCGGCCAGCAGGCTCCACAGCTCGGCGCTCGCGGTGTAGGCGTCCTCGGGCATGCTCATGTCCTCATTGCGCAGCGCGATGCGGTCGCTGAGGTGGTGGAGGCGCTCGCGTTCGGCGACCGGGATGCCGATGAGCTCGCTGATGACGTCCAGCGGCAACCGGAAGGAGAACGCCTCGACCAGGTCGAAACCGTCAGATTCGCGCACCTTGTCCAGCAGGTCGGCGGCGGTGCGCCGGATGAACGGTTCGAGCTCGGCGATGCGTCGGGGCGTGAACAACCGGGCCACGATCTTGCGGTGCAGGGTGTGCTCGGGCGGATCCTTCACGATCAGGAAGGGAGCACCCTGGTCCATGCCCTCGATCGTGACCCCGTGGGCGCTGGAGAAGGTGTCGGTGTCCAGATGGGCGGCGATGACGTCGTCATAGCGGGACAGCGCCCAGAACTCCTGCGCCTCGTTGTGGTAGACCGGTGCTTCGTCGCGGAGGGCACGGTAGACGGGGAACGGGTTGTGCGCGGTGTCCCGGTTGAACGGGCTGTACTCAACCATCGAGGGCTCCTAGCTCCGATGAGGGTGAACGCGTGGGGGCCCGCGACGGACACATATGCGAATTCTTTAGACTTGATTATGTATATTATCCTCCCTTGGGCGGTCCGCCAATGGCGGGGCGGCTCAGCTCCGCGCGGCGAGCGCCTGCCGGGCGATCACGACCTGCTGGACCTGGCTGGTGCCCTCGTAGATCCGGAACAGGCGGGCGTCGCGATAGAAGCGCTCGACCGCGACCCCGCGCATGTAGCCGGCCCCGCCGTGGACCTGGACGGCCCGGTCGGCCACCCGGCCGACCATCTCACTGGCGAAGTACTTGGCGCAGGAGGGGCCCATCCGGGTGTCCGAGCCGTCGTCGAAGGCCCGGGAGGCGGCCATGACCAGGGCTCGGCCGGCGTACACCTCGGTCTGGGAGTCGGCGATCAGTCCCTGGACGAGCTGGAACTCCGCGATCGGCCGGCCCGACTGACGGCGTTCCAGCGCGTAGGAGACCGTCTCCTCCAGCAGGCGGTCGGCCATGCCCACGCAGAGCGCGGCGATGTGCAGCCGACCGTGCGCCAGGCAGCGCATCGCCGTGAGATAGCCGTTGCCCCGGCCTTCGGCACCGCCGACGAGCGCGTCGTCGGGCACCCGCACCTCGTCCAGGTACACCTCCGAGGTCCACGCGCCGTGCTGCCCCATCTTCCGGTCCCGGGGCCCCACGGTCAGGCCGGGGGAGTCGCGGGGCACCAGGAAGACCGAGATGTCACGGGAGGCCTTCTCGTGCTCCCCGTGCCGGGCGAACACCATGAACACGTCGGCGACCGGCGCATTGGTGATGTACCACTTGCTGCCGGAAAGGAGGTATCCGCCCTCGACGCGGACCGCGGTGGTCTTCAGCCCGGCGGGATCCGAACCCGCCTCGTCCTCGGTGAGGGCGAAGGACGCCGTCCACTCACCAGAGGCGAGCCTGGGCAGGCAGGCCTGCTTCTGCTCCGGCGTCCCGCCCTCCATGAGCACGTGCCCGGCGATGCCGTTGTTCGTGCCGAACAACGAGCGGAAGGCCGGCGTCGTGTAGCCGAGCTCCATCACCAGGAGCACCTCCTGGGCCATCGTCAGCCCGAGCCCGCCGTACTCCTCCGGCAGCGCGAAGCCGTACAGCCCCATCCGGGCCGCGGCCTCACCGAGCTCGGGGGGCATCTCGTCGGTCTCGTCGATCTGCGCCTCGAGCGGCATCACGCGCGTCCGCACCAGGGTGCGGACCGCGGCGACGATCTCGGTGACGTCGGTGTCGTCCATCTGCTTCCTCCGGGGGGTCGGGTCGTCGGTCGGTCAGCCGCGGGGAACCTCGCGCCAGGGCCTGCCCTCCCACGGGTCGGGGTCCTTGGGCAGCCCGAGGACCCGCTCAGCGAGGATGTTCTTGTTCACCTCGCTGGTCCCGCCCTCGATCGTGTTGGCGCGGCTGCGCAGCATCCCGCGCGTCTGGGCCGGCATCTCCTCGGCGTACCCGTCGGCATCGCCGGCCCAGGCGGTGGCCGCCAGGCCGAGCATCTGGGCGGCCGTCGCCTGGATCCGCTGGTTGAGCTCCGAGCCGTGCACCTTGCCGATCGAGCTCTCCGGGCCGAGCGGGAGGCCGGCCTTGAGGCCGGCCCGGACCCGGGCGTTGGTCCAGGAACGGATCTGCTCCTCGCACCAGAGCCGGACCAGCCGGTGCCGGGTCTCGTCGTCGTCCCAGCCGTAGGGAAGGCCCGCCTCGGTGCGCTCGCGGGCGAGCTGGATCAGTCGGCGGGTACCGGTTCCGCCGATGCGGTCCACCCCGCCGGAGCCCGAGCCCGACACCATCTGCCGTTCACCGCTGAGGGTGGCGCGGGCTACCTGCCAGCCCCCGTTCACCTCGCCGACGCGCTGGGCGTCGGGGACGCGCGCCTGCTCCAGGAAGACCTCGTTGAAGTCGACCTCGCCGCCGAGGTGCCGCAGCGGGCGGACCTCCACGCCGGGCTGGCGCATGTCGAGGAGGAAGTAGGTGATGCCCTTGCGTTTGGGCACGTCCGGATCGGTCCTGGCCAGCAGGACGCCGAAGTCGGCCCGGTGGGCCCAGGTCGTCCAGACCTTCTGCCCGGTGATCAGCCAGCGGTCCCCGTCGCGCTCGGCGCGGGTCGACAGCGAGGCCAGGTCGCTTCCGGCGCCGGGCTCACTGAACAGCTGGCACCAGACTTCCTCGTTGGAGACGATCCTGGGGAGGTAGCGGAGCCGCTGCTCGTGGGTGCCGTGGGCGAAGAGCGCGGGAGCCGTCAGGTTGAGGCCCAGCGGATTGAGCCTGGGCAGGTGGTAGGGG
>JBDSTJ010000677.1:0-7603 GCA_039928335.1 Streptosporangiaceae bacterium
GCACCTGCTCGACTGCTGCCAGGAGTCCGACGGCGGCGTCGCCATCGTCGTGACCTCCGCGGAACGGGCCCGGGACCTGGCCCAGAAACCCGTCGTGATCTCTGCGGCGGCGCAGGGCTCCGGCGCCGACCAGTACATGATGTTCAGCTACTACGGCGACAGCACCCTCACCGACCTGCCCGCGATGGGCGTCGTCGGCCGGCAGCTGTGGGAGCAGTCGGGCATCACCCCCGCAGACGTGCAGACGGCGATCCTCTACGACCACTTCACGCCGTTCGTGCTCGTCCAGCTTGAGGAGCTGGGCTTCTGCAAGCGGGGCGAGGCCAGGGAGTTCATCAGGGACGGCGGCATCGAGCTCGACGGCCACCTGCCGGTGAACCCGCACGGCGGCCAGCTGGGCGAGGCCTACATCCATGGCATGAACGGCATCGCCGAAGGCGTCCGGCAGCTCCGCGGCACCTCCGTCAACCAGATCGCCGGCGTGGAGAACGTCCTGGTCACCGCCGGCACCGGGGTCCCGACCAGCGGCCTGGTCCTGACCTCCTGACCCCTGGGCCTCTCCTGACCCCTGGACCCGCCGCAGGCCGGAAAGCCCTGCCACCCCGCACGGGGTGGCAGGGTTCTTCCCGTCAGGGGTGGGTCAGATGCCGTGGGCGGCCTCGACGGGGGAGTTGCCCCGGCGGACGATCAGGGCGATGAAGGTGGCGGCGACGGCGACGAAGCCGGCGACGGTCATGGCCGACTGGAAGCCGTCCATGAAGGCCTGGTGACTGCCGTCGGTGATCGCGGCCGTGAGGGTGGCGGGGGAGCCGGGCGGGACCGGGGCGACGCCCTGGGAGACCGCTCCGGTCGCGCCTTCGCTGAGCTGGTGTGCTGCTCCCGACGGCACACCGGCCTCGGTCAGGCGCTCGACCAGGACGTTGCCGACCTTGGTGGACAGGATCGTGCCGAGAACCGCGGTGCCGAGCACGCCGCCGAGTTGTGAGGCGGTCTGCTGGAGGCCGCCCGCGACCCCGGCGAGGTGGGCGGGGGCGTTGCCGACGATGGCCTCGGTGCCGGCGACGATGACCATGCCGAAGGCGAAACCGACCATCACGAACCAGGGCCAGATGCTGCCGTAGGCGGCGTCGACGCCGATCCGGGACAGCCCGAACATCGCGGCCGCGGTGAGTGCCATGCCCAGCACCAGCGGGAGGCGTGGGCCGAACCGCTGGGTGAGGATGCCGGCGATCGGCGAGGCCACGATGAAGATCGCGGTCATCGGCAGCATCCGGACCCCGGCGTCGATCGGGCTCATCCCGTGGACCTGCTGGAGGTAGAGCGTGATGAAGAAGATCGTCCCGAACATGGCGAAGAAGCCGAGGACGATCAGGCCGGTGGCGGCGCTGAGACTCGGGGACCGGAACAGGCCCAGCGGTAGCAGCGGATGCTCGGCGCGGAGCTCGTTGGCGACGAACAGCGCCATCAGCACGGCGGCGGCCGCGAAGGACCACAGCGGAAGGGTGTCGGTGAACCCGTAGGTCCCGGCTTTGATCAGGCCCCAGACCAGGGCGAACAGCGAACCGGAGAGCAGCGCGACGCCCGGGAGGTCGAACCTGCCGCCGGCTGCGGTGTCCTTGGACTCGCGGATCACCCAGAAGCTCATGACGAGGGCGATCAGGCCCAGCGGCGCGTTGAGGAAGAAGACCGACTGCCAGTTGACGTTCTCGACGAGGAGTCCGCCGATGATAGGGCCGCCCGCGATGGAGATGCCGACGGTCGCACCCCAGATCCCGATGGCGGTGTTGAGCTTCTCCGCCGGGAAGGTGTTGCGCAGGATCGCGAGCGAGGCCGGCTGCAGGAGTGCCCCCGCAAGACCCTGCAGCACCCGGAACGCGATCACCCAGCCGAGGCTGGGGGCCATCCCCACCGCGACCGAGGCGACGCCGAAGCCCGCGATGCCCACGATGAAGGTGGCGCGGCGGCCGTACCGGTCAGCGATCTTGCCGGCCGGGATCAGCGCGACGGCCAGGGCCAGCAGGTAGGCGTTGGTGACCCACTGGAGGCCGGTCAGGTCGGCGTGCAGGTCGGCCGCGATGGCCGGGTTGGCGATGGACACGACGGTCGCGTCCAACCCGACCATCATCACGCCGAGCGAGACGGCGATCAGGGTGAGCCAGGGATGGCCCTGCCAGCGACGTGGCGGTTCGGGGATCTTGCTCGGCCTGGTCAGGGTGGCCTGTGCCATGTGGGGCTCCTTAGGTCTGGGTACAAACTGTCATGCCATGACAGCTGTCGTCAAGCGACGAGAGTATGAGTCCGACATGATTCAGGTCACGACATCTGGCGTAAGATGACTCTTGTCGAGTCTTGACGGGAGAGCTAAGATGCGCGACATGACCATCGATGCGGCGGTCGGACGCCGTGAGCGCAAGAAGCAGGCGACCCGCGAGTCGCTGATCGAGGCTGCGTTTGCGATCTTTGTCGACAAGGGCTTCGACGCCACCACGGTCGAGGAGATCGCCGACGCGGTCGACGTCTCCTCCCGTACCTTCTTCCGCTACTTCGCCTCGAAAGAGGACGTCGTGCTGACCTTCCAGGAGGAGCAGCAGGCGATGTTCATCGCCCGGTTCGAGGCGAGGCCGCCGGCCGAGCCGGTGCTGACGGCGCTCAAGCACGCCGCCATCGAGGTCGCGCACGCCTGCGAGACGGGTGTGTCGGGGTTCGACCCCGCGCGGTTCGTCGCGCTGAAGACGATAATGGAGACGAGCTCGTCGGTCCTGGCCAGCAGCCTGCAGCACCAGCAGCAGAAGCAGCAGGTCGTGGCCGAGGCGATCGCCGCGCGGATGGGTGTCGACCCGGCGGACGACCTGCGCCCGCACGTGGTCGCGGCAATCGCCAACTGCGGCATGCGGACCGCCGCGGACTGCTGGGAGCAGGGCGGCTCAGGGCCGTTCGGCAGCCTCTCCGACGTGATCCGCCAGGCTTTCACGCTGCTCGAGGAGAGCATCAACTACCCCTCGGCGGCCGCCGCCGCGGCGAGCCGGGACTCGAGATAGGCCCTGGGGTCGGTCCGGCTGCGTCGACCACCCGTCCGCGGTCAACCCTGTGGCGGGTCCGACGGCGTCGCCGACGGGCTCGCGGTGGGCGGTTGCGTGGGTGAGCCGGTCGGGGAGGCCGACGGCGAGTTCGACGGGCTCGGCGGTGTGGACGGGGACTTGCTGGGCCGCGGGCTCTTCGACGACGGCGCCACCGACGGTTGCGGAGTCGAGGGCGGCGGTGAGAACGAAGGCGAAGAGGCGCTCGTCGAGGGTACGTCCGTCGGCACGAAGGTGCCGATCACCGGCTCGTGGGTGACCGGGTCGAGTTTGGTGCCGACCGGATAGGCGGTGGTCTTTCGGGGTTCGCCGGACTCCGCCGAACTCGACCACGAGCTCGGGATGATCGAGTTGAACATCCCGCTGGGTGTCCCGTCGCTGCCGCCGGAGAAGTAGGTGAACGCGCTGACCGCGGCGGCGACGGCCGTGACCGTCATCAGGGTCTGCAGGACCCGTCGGCCGCGCCGTCTGGCGGGCCGGTCCTCGGCGTGCAGCACCACGAGTTGGGCCTCGGCCATGGCGTGCGGCAGTTTCTCGGCCGCCCACGCGGCCACCGCGGTCTGGCGCAGGTCCGGTGGCGGCGGCCCGGACCGCGACGACAGCAACTGGACGAGCTGGCGCTGCTCGAACGCGGCCAGGACGTCCTCGAACCGGGACGGCACCGGGCCGGGCCAGCAGGCGTCGAGCACCGACCGTTCCAGTCTGGCCCGCGCAGCGAAGATCATCTTCTGGACGGTGTCGGGAGCGAGCCCGAGCAGTCTGCCGATCTCCTCGGGCTCGAACTCGACCGACAGCGCCAGCACTTCGCGGTGGTCGGGCCGGAGCCGGGCGGCGGCCCGCAGCAGCGGGTCCGCACCGGGGCTGGGACCGACGACGGGGTCCAGCGCGCCGCGGCGCACGCACGAGCGACGGGCCAGTTCGTACAGCTTCAACGGGTCGGTCACGCCCTGCTTGGCCGCGGTGGCGAACGCCTCGCGCAGCGCGTGCGCCGCATCGCCGCCGACCAGGGACCAGCAGTAGGAGTAGAGGCGTGCAGCGTGTGCGTCGTACATCTCGGCGCCCTGCATGGGAAGCCCTTCGAAAGCCGGGGGAACTCGGGGCCTATCCTGTCGCATCCGCACGCTGGTGTACCGCTGAAGCCACCAGGAAGCATAAGGTTTCGGCAATTTTCTGTGAATCGCTGGATAAGTGATCCGGTTCACCGGGGAAGGGTCTCCGATCGTGACAGCTCTCACGATCGACGACATGTACGCCCACGTCCGCGGTGTCTGCTTCAAGAACGGCCCTCCCGGCAGGGTCGGCGCCGAGACCGAATGGTTGGTGGTCGACCCGGCAGACCCGAAAGCACGGGTCCCGCTGCAGCGGCTGCGCGAGGCACTCCGGCTCCCGCTTCCGTGCGGCAGCCACGTGACGTTCGAGCCCGGCGGCCAACTGGAACTCAGCAGCCTCCCACAAAGCGGCCCCGCAGCACTGTGCGACGCACTCGAAGAAGACCTCGCGCAGACACGGGCCAGACTGCCCGGCCTGGAACTGTCCGGCTACGGTGTGGACCCGGTGCGCAGCCCGCTCATGCAGCTCGACGACCCGCGCTACACCTCGATGGGTGAGTACTTCGGTGACCTGACCATGATGTGCACGACCGCCTCCGTGCAGGTCTGCCTGGACATCGGGGAGAATCCGGTGGCGGCCACCCGCAGATGGCGGTTGGCGCACGCGATGGGCCCAGTGCTGGTCGCCGCGTTCGCGAACTCGCCCCTCCAGGCGGGCCGGCGGACCGGCTGGAAGTCCACCCGTCAGGCCATCTGGTCCAGGATGGACCGCTCCCGCACCACCGCTCCGGTCGGCGACGACCCGGTCGAGGCGTGGCTGACGTACGCGCTGGACGCCCGGGTCATGCTGATCCGCGACCCGTGGACCACCGACCCGGGCATGACGTTCCGGGAGTGGATGCGCAGCGGGTCACCGACCATCGACGACCTCGGCTACCACCTGAGCACCCTGTTCCCGCCGGTACGGCCGCAGGGCTGGTTCGAGCTCCGCATGATCGACGCGCTGCCCGAGCCGTACTGGCGGGTGCCGGTCGCGGTCGCCGCCGCCCTGCTCGACATGGTGCCCGACGAGGCCGAGGCGGCGACCGAACCGGTGGCCGGCCGGTGGGCGATCGCCGCCCGCGACGGTCTCGCCGACCCGCTCCTCGGTCAGGCCGCGCTGAGGAGCTTCGAGGCGGCGGCCGGGGCCCTCGACGGACCGCTCAGGACCCTGGTGGAGGAGTACGCCGACCGCTATGTCACCCGGGGCCGGTGCCCCGCCGACGAGGAGTTCGCATGGACGCGCTGAAGGAGACGATCGCCAACGGGCTGATCGCGGCCCGGGACCGCAGCCACGTGCTCACCGCCCTTGAGGACGCCTCGCTGGTCTCGCAGGTGTCGCCGCTGATGTCGCCGCTGGTCTGGGACCTCGCCCACATCGGCAACTACGAGGAGCTGTGGCTGCTGCGCGAGGCCGCCGGGATCGCACCGATGCGTCCCGAGATCGACGGGCTCTACAACGCGTTCGAGCACCCCCGGGCCTCCCGCCCCGCGCTGCCGCTGCTGCCGCCCGCCGAGGCCCGCGCCTACCTCGGGACGGTGCGGGACAAGGTCCTCGACTCGCTCTCCGACGTCCGGTTCGAGAGCGCCCTGACCAGCGGTGGGTTCGTCTACGGCATGGTCATCCAGCACGAGCACCAGCACGACGAGACCATGCTCGCCACCCACCAACTCCGCGAAGTCCCCGCCCCCGAACTGATCCTGGCCGGCGGGACGGCCGGCGCCGTCACGGCCTACCCGGCCGAGACCCTGATCCCGGCCGGCCCGTTCACGATGGGGACCTCCGACGACCCGTGGGCCCACGACAACGAGCGGCCCGCGCACCTGGTGGACCTGCCCGCCTACCTCATCGACACGGTTCCGGTCAGCAACGGGGACTACCTCGCGTTCCTCGAGGCCGGCGGCTATGACCAACCGCGCTGGTGGCACCCCGACGGCTGGACGTGGCGGCAGCGGCAGGAGATCAGCGCGCCCGGCTTCTGGTTCAGGGAGGGCCTGTGGCTGCGCCGCCGGTTCGGCGAGATCGAACCCGTGCCGCGGGAGCAGGCCGTGCAGCATGTGAGCTGGTACGAGGCGGACGCCTACGCGCGCTGGGCGGGCAAACGGCTGCCGACCGAGGCCGAATGGGAGAAGGCGGCGTGCTGGGACCAGGAGGCACAGTCCGCACGCAGGTTCCCGTGGGGAGCGGAGTACACGCAGGGTGTCGCCAATCTCGGCCAGTGTGCGCTTCAGCCCTCCCCGGTGGGTTCCTTCCTGGAAGGATCTTCGTCCTACGGGGTGCGGCAGCTGGCCGGAGACGTCTGGGAATGGACTGCTTCGGACTTTTGCGGGTACCCGGGATTCCAGTCCTATCCGTACAAGGAGTACTCCGAGGTGTTCTTCGGCGCTGACCACAAGGTGCTGCGCGGCGGCTCCTGGGCGACCGACCCGTCCGTGGCGCGGGCGACCTTCCGGAACTGGGACTACCCGATCAGGCGGCAGATCTTCGCCGGTTTCCGATGCGCGAGGACCGTCTGAGTGTGCCGCCACCTGGCCTACCTCGGCCCGCCGAGGACCCTGCACTCCCTGATGTACGGGCCGCCGCACTCCTTGGAGCGCCAGTCCTACGCCCCGAAGCTCAACATCGGCAACAAGCTCAACGCCGACGGCTTCGGGGTCGGCTGGTACGCCGCGGACCGCGTCGTGCGCTACCGCAGGTCCCAGCCGATCTGGACCGACGTGTCCTTCGCGGAGGTGTCCGAGGTGGTGCAGACGACCTGCGCGGTCGCGGCCATCCGGTCGGCGACCGTCGGTTTTCCCGTCGACGAGTCGTGCGCGCAGCCGCTGCGCTGTGAGCGCTGGCTGTTCAGCCACAACGGCCGGGTGGAGGGGTTCGGCGCGGTCGAGGCCAAGCTCCGTGACATGGCCGGGGACCTCTCGCACGTTCCCGAGGCGCGGGCCCCGGTCGACTCGGCCGTGCTGTTCGCGCGGGCGGTCCGGGAGTGGCGCGGCGGCAGGACCCTCGCGGAGGGGCTGGCGGAGACCGTCCGGGTGGTGACGGCCATCGCACCCGGCCGCTACAACCTGCTCGCCTCCGACGGCGGTTCCCTGGCGGCCACGACCTGGGGCGACACTCTCTTCCTTCGCACCGTCGAGACCCAGCAGGCCGGTTTCAGCCACGCCGTGGTGATCGCGTCCGAGCCCTACGACGGCAATCCCGCCTGGCAGCGGGTGCCCGACCGTTCCCTGGTGACCGCCGACTCGCACGGCGTCACCGTCCACCCCCTGAAGTGAGGCCTGATCCCATGGACAGTTTTCTGGAGACCGCAGACCTCCAAGAGGCGCTCCGCGAGGACGTCGTCACCGGTCTGAGCTCCGTGCCCAAGACCCTGCCGCCCAAGTGGTTCTACGACGAGCGCGGCAGCGGGCTGTTCGAGCAGATCACGCTGCTGGAGGAGT
>JBDSTJ010000678.1:0-8136 GCA_039928335.1 Streptosporangiaceae bacterium
TCGCCGACCCGCACCAGAACAGCCACCTGTTCGACCCCGCCACCGGCAACGAGATCACCGACCAGGATCCGGTGATCGCTCAGGTGGCGCACACCGTCTTCAGCAACTTCACCCCGGCCTTCGCCCTGGTTACCGTCATGACCGCCCTGATCCTCGTCCTGGCGGCCAACACGGCGTTCAACGGCTTCCCCGTGCTCGGCTCGGTCCTGGCCCAGAACCGTTTCCTGCCCCGCCAGCTGCACACCCGGGGCGACCGGCTGGCCTTCAGCAACGGCATCCTCGTCCTGGCCGCCGCGGCGGGTCTGCTGATCTACGCCTACGACGCCTCGGTGACCCGGCTGATCCCGCTCTACACCGTGGGCGTGTTCGTCTCGTTCACGATCAGCCAGACCGGCATGGTCCGGCACTGGAACCGGCTGCTGCGCCTGGACCAGACCCCCGAGGCGGTCCGGCGGATGAGGACGGCCCGTGCGATCAACACCTTCGGCGGCATCGTCACCGGGATCGTGCTGGTCGTCGTCCTGGTCACCAAGTTCCTGCTCGGCGCCTACATCGTCTGCATCGCGATGCCGATCCTGTTCCTGATCATGCGGTCGATCCGGCGGCACTACGACCGGGTCGCGGTGGAGCTTGAGCCGGACGGCGAGGACGTCGCGCTGCCGGCCCGCACCCACGCCATCGTCCTGGTCTCCAAAATCCACAAGCCGACCCTGCGCGCGCTGGCCTACGCACGGGCCACCCGGCCCTCGACCCTGGAGGCCGTCACCGTCTCGGTCGACGCCGACGAGGCCGCCAAACTGCAGGAGGAGTGGGACCAGCACGACCTGCCGGTGCCGCTGAAGATCCTCGACTCGCCGTACCGAGAGATCACCCAGCCGGTCCTCAACTATGTGAAGAGCGTCCGCCGCAAGTCCCCGCGGGACGTCGTGACGGTCTTCATTCCGGAATATGTGGTCGGTCACTGGTGGGAGCAGATCCTGCACAACCAGAGCGCGCTCCGGCTCAAGGGCAGGCTGCTGTTCCAGCCCGGAGTGATGGTGACCAGCGTTCCTTGGCAGCTGGCGTCCTCCGACCGGCTCAAGGGTCTGATCGAGCCGCTGCATCCCGGCTCGATCAGAAGGCCCTATGAAGGCCGTCCTGACCAGGAGTCGAGTCCGGTGAGCGGTGGGGTGACCTCAGAAGACGGGTAAAGTTGCAGAACGTGACTGAAACTGATCTCCTCGAGCTTGAAGTGGGCCCTGTGGGCCACGGCGGCTTCTGCGTCGCCCGCCACGATGGGCAGGTCGTCTTCGTCCGGCACGCCCTCCCCGGCGAACTGGTCCGGGCCCGGGTGACCGAGGAGACCAAGAACTTCCTGCGTGCCGACGCGGTCGAGATCCTCAAGGCCTCCCCGGACCGGGTCGAGGCACCCTGCGCCTTCGCCGGGCCCGGCCGCTGCGGCGGCTGCGACTGGCAGCACGCCTCGGCCGCCGCCCAGCGCGGCCTCAAGGCCGCCGTGGTCGAGGAGCAGCTCAAGCGGCTGGCCGGGATCGAGCGGACCGTCCACGTCGAGGAGGTCCCGTTCCCGGTGATCTACTCCGAGGACGGTGAGCCGATGGCGTCCCGGCCCGGTTTCGGCTGGCGGACCCGGATGCAGTTCGCGGTCGACCCCGACGGGGCCGTGGGCCTGCGCAGGCACCGTTCGCACGACATCGAGTACATCGACGAATGCCTGATCGCCCACCCCGAGGCCGAGTTGATGGGCATCGAGCGCAACCGCTGGCCCGGTGCGATCGGTGTCGAGGCCGTGGTGTCGGCCGGCACCGGCGACCGCCTGGTCGTGCTGACCGAGCCCAAGGGTCGCGGCCACAAGCCGACCAGGGTTCCGCAGCTGTCGGTCCCGGTCCGGGTGGTCAAACCCGAGCGGGCCCAGCAGTTCCGTGCCCCGGTCCCGGCCAAGAAGGGCCAGCCCTACAAGCGGCCGCCCCAGGCGCACCTCCCGTTCGTGCGGGAGCAGGCCGCAGGACGGCTCTGGCAGGTCAGCGGGAGCGGCTTCTGGCAGGTCCACCCCGGCGCGGCCGAGACCCTGGCCAAGGCCGTCCTGGACGCGCTGGACCCCCAGCCCGGCGAGATCGCCCTCGACCTGTACTGCGGGGTGGGGCTGTTCGCCGGCGTGCTGGGCGAGAAGGTCGGCACGGACGGGCTGGTGATCGGTGTCGAGACCGGCAACCAGGCCGTCGCGGACGCCAAGTTCAACCTCAAGGACCTGGCCCAGGTCAACATCGAGCAGGGCAAGGTCGAGGACGTCCTCAAGAGCCTGGAGTTCGGCCGGGCCGACCAGCCGGCCCCGGACGGCGGCAGGAGCCAGGCCAAGCGCGGCGCGGCCGCGGGCCACCGGGGCGGTTCCCGGGTCCGCAAGGCCGACATCGTCGTGCTGGACCCGCCGCGCACCGGCGCCGGCGAGCAGGTCGTGGAGTACGTCGCGGCGCTGGCCGGCCGCAAGATCGCCTATGTGTCGTGCGACCCGGCGACGCTCGCCCGCGACCTGAAGTACTTCTCGGTCCGCGGCTGGGTGCTGGAGTCGCTGCGCGCCTTCGACGCCTTCCCGCAGACCAGTCACGTGGAGTGCCTCGCCGTGCTCGCCCGGGGCTGATCCGGAGCACGGCCGCGGGCCCGGCGGGAGATCCCGCCGGGCCCGTCGATCCCGGTCAGTCGAGGTAGGCCGCTTCCAGGGCCTCGACGTAGCGCAGGACCGCCAGCTGGGCCAGCGACGGGTGCGCGCCCAGCGGGGCGGAGTACTCCACGCCCGCCGCCGCGACGGCCGTGGCGAGCACGTCGGGGTTCACGTCGATGACGCAGGGCGACAGCGCGGGCCGGACCGCCCCGGAGGAACGCAGCGCGGCGACCGCCGAGGCCAGGGCTTCGGGTTCGTCCAGCCGCGCCGCCACGACCGGGATCGCCAGCCGGGAGGCCAGCAGGACGGCCGTGATCTCGGAGGACTCGTCGATGGTGTGGACTCCCAGCACGATGCCGTCGGCGGCGGTCACCATGCTCATCATCCGGATCCGGTCGGCCCGCGCCAGGCCTACTTCGGCCAGCCGCAGGTGCAGGGCCTCGGCCAGCAGCGGGTGCGGTCCCAGCGGCTCGGTCACCAGCACCGGGAGGTCGCGGAGCCCCTCGCGGAGGGGGTCTTCGAGGGCCGGGTTCGGCCCGGTCAGAACCGGGACCACCACGGCCGTGGGGGACCCGGTCAGGTCGGTGAGGTCGTCGCCCGCCGAACGCACGGGGACGCCGCTGTGCGCGGCCTGGATGATGTCGGCCAGCCCGGCGAGCACCTCGGACGAGGCCCCAGCCAGCACCACGGCGGGGGAGCCGGGCGGAAGCGTGAAGGACCCGCCACGGTGCCGGCCGCCACGGCGGCCGGCACGCCTTCGGGTGGGGAGGGCGCCGAGGTCGGAACTTTCGGGTTCTGCAGTCACCTGGAAAAGGGTAGTCCGCAAGTAGCAACGAAAAGTGCGGTATGCCCAGGGAAGCGAAGTAGATCACGCCGTAGTAGGCTCCGTGCACCGCGAAAACATTCACCACGGAGGCCTGCCGGGCATGAGCCGCTCCCGCAGTCAGCCGATCAGATCCGCGATCGTCTCGCTCATCGCAATTCCCCTGGTCGCACTCGTCCTGCTGTGGGCGTTCGCCGCCACCGAGAGTCTCGGTGACGGTGTCGGCCTGACGCGTGCCCGGAAGGTGGAGTCGCAGCTGGTCCGGCCGGTCCAGGACCTCGTCGACTCGCTGCAGAAAGAACGCCGGCTGGCGATGGCGGCAGCCGTCGGTGAATCCGCGGTGAACCTTCCCGCACTCAAGGGGGCACAGGGGGACACCGACCGGCTCGGCGGGGTCTACAACGACCAGGGCCGCACGTTGCTCGCCGGGTCCAGCCCGGAGGTCCGGGCGAGCATGAAGGCACTGTCGGAACGCCTGCTCGGCCTGCCCGGCCTGCGCGAGGACGGGGTGCCCAGGCAGACCCTGTTCCAGGGCTACAACGATCTGGTCGACCTGGCGTTCGCGATCTACCACTCGGTCTCGCCGAAGGATCCCGGGATCGCCCGCGAGGCCCGGAACCTCACCGCACTCGGCCAGTCGCGCGAGCTGCTGTCCCGGTCGGACGCCCTGGTGGCCAACCGGCTGACCCGCAAACGGCTGCCGCTCGCCGACCGGCTGGAGTTCATCAAGATCACCGGCGCGCAGCGCTACCTCTACGACAGCCTGATCCCGCAGCTGCGCCCCGAGGACAAGGTCAAGTACGACGCGTTCGTCCAGACCGTCGGCTTCCAGCGGTTCGATGAGATGCGCGACCGGCTCGTGGCCGGCAGGGCGGTCACCCAGGGGGACTGGGACGGCAACTCCTTCGGTGTCGTCCACGGCCTGTTCCAGCTGGAGAACGAGGTCCTGGGCGGCGTCGGCGAACGGGCCCAGCACACCGCCATCGGCGTCCTGCTCAAACTCACCCTCGCCGGCGGCCTCGGCCTGGTCGCCGTCGTCATCTCGCTGATCATCGCCTGGCGGACCGGCCGCCGCCTGGTCCGGGAGAGCCGGGCGCTCGCCGAGACCGTCGGCTCCTTCACCCGAGACCAGCTGCCCGAGCTCGCCGCCGCCATCCGGCGCGGCGAACGGGTGGCCGACGTCCCCGACGACCCGCGGGCGACATTCACGGTGACCGAGATCGAGCGCATCTTCCGGTCCTTCACCGCCGCCCGGCGCGCGGTCCTGGAGTCCGCCACGCACGAGGCGGCGACCATGAAGGGCGTCAGCGAGGTCTTCGTCAACCTCGCCTCGCGCAACCAGGCACTGCTGCACCGACAGCTGACCCTGCTGGACCGGATGGAGCGCGACGCCGAGGACCCCGCCGCGCTCGCCGACCTGTTCCAGCTCGACCACCTCGCCACCCGGATGCGCAGGCATGCCGAAGGCCTGGTCATCCTGTCGGGCAAGGCCCCCGGACGGGGCTGGCGCTCACCGGTCCCGCTCGTCGACATCATCCGGGGCGCGGCCTCGGAGGTCGAGGACTACAGCCGGGTCCGGGTGCTGCCGATGCCGCGCCGCTCGCTGGTCGGCCCGGCGGTCGCCGACGTGATCCACCTGATCGCCGACCTGGTCGAGAACGCGGTCCAGTTCTCCCCGCCGGACGCCCCGATCGAGGTGACCGGCACCTACGGCCCCGACGGGTTCGTCCTGGAGGTCCAGGACCGCGGCCTGGGCCTGCCACAGGACTCGATGGACCAGATCAACGCGCGGCTGCTCGACCCGCCGGCCTTCGACCTGTCCGACACCGCCAGGCTCGGCCTGTTCGTGGTGGCCAGGCTGGCCAAACGGCACGGCATCCAGGTCTGGCTCAAGGCCTCCGCGCACAGCGGCACCACGGCGGTGATCATGCTGCCGTCGGCGCTGATCGCCCCCGAGGAGCCGACCGAGCCGATCCCGGCGGTGCGGCCCGCCCCGGCCCGGGTAGCGACGCTGGTGCGGTCCAAGGCCAGGACCGAGCACGTCGTACGGGTGGAGCCCGAGGCCGGCCTGCACAACGGCCTGCCCACGCGCAGACGGCAGACCGCTCGGCAGCCCGTCGCCGCCGCGGATCCCGAACCCGACACCACCGAGCGTTCTCCGGACGACCTCCGTCTCCGGATGGCGGCGATGCAGCAGGGCTGGCAGCGGGGCCGCACCGATTCGATCGCGCAGGACACCGCGCAGGACACCGCGCAGAACAAGGAGAACCCATGACCGAATCCGGCGATCTCAACTGGCTGCTCGACAGCCTGGTCACCCAGGTGGCCCATGTCAGGCACGCGGTGGTGCTGTCCAGCGACGGCCTCGCCATCGGGACCTCCCGTGACCTTGAGCGCGACGACGTCGCCCATCTGGCGGCGCTGGCCTCGGGCTTCCAGAGCCTGGCACGCAGTGCCGGCGACCAGTTCGCCGGCGGTGCGGTGCGGCAGACCATCGTGGAGATGGACGAGGCGTTCCTGTTCGTGACGGCGGCGGGGTCGGGGGCCTGCCTGGCGGTGCTCGCCGACGCCCAGGCCGACGTCGGCGTGATCGCCTACGAGATGGCCATGCTCGTCACGCGGGTCGGCCGGCACCTGTCGGCCAGGCCCCGCAGCGAGACCCAGGCGTGGGCCTGACATGAACGACCACGAGTGGCTGGATGAGGAAGCGGGGCCGGTCGTCCGGCCTTTCGCGCTGACCGGTGGCCGTACCCGGCACGGGGCGAGCGATTTCGATCTCATGACACTCGTGGTGCAAAGCTCCGAATCCCGGTACGGTTCGCTCCTTCTGGGTCCGGAGCACGAAGAGATTCTGGAACTGTGCCGGATGCCTGTTTCCGTGGCCGAGGTCGCCTCGTCCCTGGATCTGGCGATCGGCGTGGTCCGGGTCCTTCTGGGCGACCTCCTCACCGAGGGCCGCATCTCGGTGCGCGCTCAGGCTCCCGTGGCCCAGTTCCCCAGCAGCAGGATTATCAAGGAAGTGATCGATGGACTCCAGGCCCTCTGAAGCCGAGCTCGCCGTCAAGATCCTGGTGGCGGGCGGTTTCGGTGCCGGGAAGACCACCCTGGTCGGCTCGGTCAGTGAGATGCGCCCGCTGCGCACGGAGGAACAGCTCACCGAGCGGAGTATCGGTGTCGACGAGCTCGCCGGGGTGGAACGCAAGTCCACCACCACCGTGGCGATGGACTTCGGCCGGATCACTCTGCGGACCGGGCTGGTCCTCTATCTGTTCGGCACCCCCGGGCAGGACCGGTTCTGGTTCATGTGGGACGAGCTGGCCGAGGGCGCCCTGGGCGCCGTCGTGCTGGCCGACACCCGCAGGTTGGCCGACTGCTTCGCCTCGATCGACTACTTCGAGCGGCGCGGACTGCCCTTCATCATCGCGGTGAACTCCTTCGACGGCGCCCGGCCCTACTCGCCGGACGACATCAGGATCGCCCTCGACCTCGACCCGGAAGTGCCGGTGGTGGGCTGTGACGCCCGCAGCAGGGAGTCGAGCAAGCAGGTTCTGATCACGCTGATGGGCCATGTGATGACGGCGATGGCCAAGCGCTGACTGTCTTCTTTGCCGAAGATTGGCGGCACCACGGGTGACGGGCGCTGGGAGATGATCCGGCTGCGGGCTAGAACGGGTACCTGATCATATTCAGCCGACCAGGGGGACCTCGATGACCTTTCAGCTCCGGCCCAGCGCCCGTGCCCTCGCCGTGGTCACGGCGGTGGCGGTGGCGGGGCTGGCTCCCTCACTGACGGAGTCCGCGCACGCCGACGGCCCGATTCGGGCCCACGCCCAGCGAAAGGCACCGCCGAAGAAGAAGCACCACCGGCCGGTCAAGAAGCCGGCCGTCGCCAAGGTGGTCTTCAACGGCGGCGGGCCCCGGGTGCCGCTGCGTCCCGGCACGGTCTACACCTGGCCGTACGCCGTGACCAACCAGGGCCCGGCCCGCGCCTCCGGGGTGACGCTCCAGGCAGCGCTGTCGGACAACCTGGAGTTCGTGTCCGCGCAGGGCAACTGCTCCTTCCGCGGCTCGGGCCCGGCGTGTGTCATCGGCGCCCTGGCCCCCGGCCAGACCGTGACCGGCATGATCTCCGCGAAGGTCTCGTTCACCGCACCGTCCGGCCAGCCGGTGATCAACGGTGTGCAGATCGTGTGGGGCGGCCACCAGAGCCCGGGGTCCTTCCCCGCCACCACGGTCGCCGCGAGCGCCGACCTGGTCGTCACCAAGTCGGGCTCGGCCACGGTGAAGCCGGGCCAGACCGTCGCCTATGACGTCACGGTCCGCAACCAGGGCCCGGCGGCCGCCAGCCAGGTCGTGCTGCACGACAACGTGTCGCCGATCCGGGCCGGGCAGGCCGTGCCGCTCACGCTGGTGCACGGTCCGGCGCAGTGCGCCGCGAGCGAGACCGCCGCGGGACCTGCGCTCACCTGCAGCCTCGGTGACCTGGCCGTCGGCGCGGAGAAGACCGTGCGGATGCAGGTCAGGGTCGGCGCCAGGACCAGGCCGGGCACCCTGCTGAACGCGCCGGCCAAAGCCGTGACGCCGACCTTCGACACCAACCTGGCCAACAACCAGGCCGTGGTGCGGACCAAGGTCGTCTCCCCGATCAGGCTCGCCGCGC
>JBDSTJ010000679.1:0-7643 GCA_039928335.1 Streptosporangiaceae bacterium
CCCGAAAACTCCGCCCTGCCGGCAACCGTCGAGGAACGGTTCGCCGCCGTGTACGGTCGCTACCCCGTGATGGATCTCATAACCGTGCACGGTCTCGCCGAAGGCACTGCCGACCGGCCGGCTGAGCGTCTTCTCCGCGCCGAACGAGACCGTGACCGGCAGCAGCCCCAGGCCCCGGGTGGTGCCGGTCTTCGACTCCACGTCGTCCACGATCGTCTCGGCCAGCATCTGGTAGCCGCCGCAGATCCCCAGGACCGGCTTGGCCAGCCTTTCGATCTCCCGCGCCAGTCCCCTGGCCCGCAGCCAGGCCAGGTCGTCGACGGTCGCCCGTGAGCCCGGCAGCACGATCAGGTCGGCGTCAGCCAGCTCTCCCGGCCCGGTCACGAACCTGACCACGACGCCCGGCTCGGCGCTGAGCGCGTCGAGGTCGGTGAAGTTGGAGATGCGCGGCAGCCGCACCACCGCGACCCGCAGGGTGTCCCGGCCGACCGGCGCCAGCGCCTCGGGTCGGGGCCCGTCGAGCGCCAGGGAGTCCTCGACGTCCAGCCAGAGCCCGTCCAGCCACGGCAGGACGCCCAGGGTGGGTCGGCCGGTCAGCGCCCGCAGTTGGTCGAGCCCCGGCTGGAGCAGCTCGGGCGCGCCCCGGAACTTGTTGATCACGAAGCCGGCGACGAGCGCCTGGTCCGCCGGTTCGAGCAGGCCGACCGTGCCGTAGAGGGCGGCGAACACCCCGCCCCGGTCGATGTCGCCGACCACGATCACCGGCAGGTCCGCCGCGCGGGCCAGGCCCATGTTGGCGATGTCGCCGCGCCTGAGGTTGATCTCGGCGGGGCTGCCCGCCCCCTCACAGATGATCACGTCGTACTGCTGCTGGAGTGTGTGGAAGCTCTCCAGGGCGACCCGCTTGAGCTGCTCCTTGAGCTGCCGGTATTCCATCGCGTCCACGTCGGCGACGGGCCTGCCCCGGACCACGACCTGGCTGCGCCGGTCGCTGCCCGGCTTGAGCAGGATGGGGTTCATGTCCGCGGTCGGCTCGACGCCGGCGGCCTGGGCCTGCATGATCTGGGCCCGGCCGATCTCCGCGCCGTCCGCGGTGACCATGGAGTTCAGCGACATGTTCTGGGCCTTGAACGGCGCGACGCTCACGCCCTGCCGCCGCAGCCAGCGGCACAGCCCGGCCGTGACGACGCTCTTGCCCGCGTCCGAGGTCGTGCCGGCCACCAGCAGTGCGCCTTTCACGGCCGCCCCGTCCTGATCAGTGTGCGGGCGAGGGTCAGGCCGAGCGCGGCGGCCAGGGCCACGTCGCGGGACAGTCTCACCGCCCGGCGGATGTCCCGGACCTCGGGACTGCGGCCGTCGCCCAGCTCGGGCCGGTGCTCGCAGTGCCCACCGTAGGTGTTGGTGCCGCCGAGCCGGATCCCGAGCGCACCCGCTGCCGCGGCCTCGCACCGGCCGGCGTTGGGGCTGGGGTGGCGGGCCCCGTCGAGCCGGAGGGTCCGGTACGCCCCGGGCCGGTCCTGGGCGACCGCCACGGTCAGCAGGCCGGTCAGCCGCGCCGGCACCCAGTTCGCGACGTCGTCAAGCCGGGCCGAGGCCCAGCCGAACCGCGTGTAGCGCTCGTTGCGGTAACCCACCATCGCGTCCAGGGTGTTGACCGCCCGGTAGGCCAGCAGCCCCGGCACCCCGGCGACCACGCCCCAGAACAGCGGTGCGACCACGGCGTCCGAGGTGTTCTCCGCGATCGACTCGATCGTGGCCCGCGCCAGTGCGTCGGCGGCCAGGCCGCTGGGGTCGCGCGCGCACAGGTGGGACAGCCGCGCCCGCGCGCCGGCCAGGTCGCCGGCCTCCAGCAGGCGGGCCATCTCGCCTCCTTCGCGGCCCAGCGAGGTCCCGCCCAGGACGGTCCAGGTGGCCAGGGCCGTCAGCGCGAACTCCGTCCGGGGACCCGCCCGGCCGGCGAGCACGCCCAGCCCGGCCGCGCCGCCGACGCAGATCCCGGTGAAGACCGCCCCGCGAAGCCGCGACGGCCCGTACACCCGCTGCTCCAGCGCGGCGGCGGCCCGGCCGAACAGCGCGACGGGATGCCCCCGCCGGGGGTCCCCGAACGCCGCGTCCAGCGCCACTCCCAGCAGCACTCCTGCCTCAGTCCGCACGATGTAGGACACTATCGGGATGTTCGAAGCCCGGCTCGCAGAGATCACCCAGGTCCTCACCGACCCGGACCTGACCGCCGCGTACACGACCGACTTCACCCGCCGGTTCAGCGGCGCGGCCCGTGCCGTGGTGCGGCCGGGGACGGTGGCGGAGGTCGCCGGGGTCGTCGGGCTCTGCGCGGCCGAGGGCGTGCCGATCGTCCCGCAGGGCGGCAACACCGGCCTGGTCGGCGGTGGCGTCCCCACCGGTGGCGAGGTGGTCCTGTCGCTGCGCCGGCTCGACGCGCTCGGCCCGGTGGACGTCGCCGGGATGCAGGTGACCGCGGGCGCGGGCGTGGTCCTGGCCGACCTCCAGTCGCACGTGCGGGCCGCCGGGCTCGACTTCGGCGTCGACTTCGCCGCCCGATCGTCCGCCACCGTCGGCGGGATGATCGCCACGAACGCGGGCGGCGAACGGGTCCTGCGGCACGGCACCACCAGGGCGAGCGTCGTCGGCCTCGAGGCGGTCCTGGCCGACGGCGGGATCACCTCGCGCCTCAGCGGGCTCCCCAAGGACAACACCGGCTTCGAGCTGCCGTTCGCCGGCAGCGAGGGCATCCTCGGGATCATCACCGCGGCCCGGCTCCGGCTCGTGCCGCTGCTGGCCGCCCGGTCCACCGCCCTGCTGGCGCTGGACGACCTCGACGCCGCGCTCGCCGCGCTGGGGGTGCTGCGGGCCCTCGGCACCCTCGAGGCCGCCGAGTTCTTCCTGCCCGCGGGACTGCGGCTGGTCTGCGAGCACACCGGTCTGCCGCTGCCCTTCGACCGGCCGTACGGCCTCTATCTTCTGGTCGAGTGCGCCGCCAGGACCGATCCGGGTCCCGACCTGATGGACGCGCTCGCCTCCCTCGACGTCCTGCGCGAGGCCGTCGTCGGCGTCGACGCCACCGATCGGCACCGGCTGTGGACCTACCGCGAGGCCCACACCGAGGCCATCAGTGCGCGCGGCGTCGTCCTGAAGCTCGACATCGCCCTTCCGCTCACCGAACTGACCGGCTTCCTCGCCGCGCTGGACGGCCGCACCGGCCCCTGCGAGGCATACCACTTCGGGCACCTCGCCGAAGGCAACGTCCATGTCAACCTGATCGGCGTAAGCGAGCCGGAAGTGGTCACGAACTCGGTTCTCAGAGCGGTGTCCGAAGCGGGCGGCAGCATCAGCGCCGAGCACGGGGTCGGCCGGGCCAAGGCCAGGTGGCTGCACCTGAGCCGGTCCCCCGCCGAGCTGTCCGCGCTCCGCGCCGTCAAGCGGGCCCTCGACCCGGCCGGCATCCTCAACCCCGGCTGCCTGCTGCCGCCGAATTCCGGGGACCGGTAGCTTGATCAGGATCCACCAACCCCTACCTCCCGGAGAGACAGTTTGTTGAGCAAGGTTGTCAGCATCGCCACGGCCACCCTGATCGTCGCCGCCGCCACCGTCGGCCTCACCGCCCCGGCCGAGGCCGCCGCGAAACCCCGCTGCACCACCGGCACCTGGAAGCTGGTCGGTGAGAAGGGCTGGTACAAGGGAGTCGACGGCAAGGGCCGGAAGTTCAAGACGGTCGTCAAGGGCGCTGCCGGGGTCAGACTGAAGCTGGGCGGCGGCAAGGCCGCCTACTCCTTCACCGGATCCAAGAAGGAGAGGTTCACCTACACCGACGCCAAGGGCCACATCTCCGGCTGGGCCAGGTACACCGGCTCGCTGACGGTCGGCTTCAAGGTGACCGGCAACAAGAGCGGCACCGTCCTGGTGAAGCACCGGACCGCGAAGGGCAATGCCGTCGTGCACCCCTCGAAGGGCAGTTCCGTGCGGTTGGCCCCCGTGCTGCGCAAGAACAGCGAGTCCCTGGTCGCGATGGGCAACTGGGCCGGGTTCGGCTGCTCGTCCCACTTCCTCGTCCTGGTCTCGTCCGCGAGCAGCAAGAAGACGTCCTACGACGTCACGCTGACCTACCGGCGGGTCTGACCCCGCCTGTTCCGGACCTGCCTGTTCCGGACCTGGGAACGACCGCCCCGAGGGGCGGTCGTTCCTGCGTCGGGGCCGGTCAGCTGAACGGGCAGGTGCTCTGCGAGACCGACAGAGCGGTGCCGGTCGGGGTCGGGCAGAGGAACTGCTGGTAGCGGGTGTCGTCGTCGACGAACCGCTTCAGCCAGGAGATGGAGTACTTGGCGATGGTGGTGTTGGCGGAGTTGGGCGCGAAGTGACTGGCTCCCCTGAGCTCCAGGTAGGCCTTGCCGGGCGCGGACGGCAGGCTGTTGTAGAACGGCCTGGAGTGCTGGCCTACCGGGGCGACCGTGTCGTTCTGGGCGCCGAAGATCAGGGTGGGGACGCGGTCGCTCGAGAAGTTGGTGTTGAGGTCCCAGGGGGTCAGCGGGATGGCCGCCTGGAGGGACGGGCGGGTCCTGGACGCCTCGAGGGTGCCGCCGCCGCCCATGGAGTGACCCATGACGCCGAGCCGGCTCGAGTCGATCCGGGTCCGGACCGAGCTGGTTTTGGTGAGGTAGTCCAGGGCCGCCAGCAGCTGGGTGCCGCGGCTGGCTGGCTGGTCGAGCGTGGTGTTGGTGTCGATCGTGAAGATGACGAAGCCCTGGGAGGCCAGGCGCGGGCCGAACCAGGCCATGCTGGACTGGGAGGCCGTGAAGCCGGGCGCGACGGCGACCGCGCCGAAGGTGCCGGAGCTGGTGGAGGTCGGGTAGTAGATCGTCCCGCCGCCGAACCCGGGGGCGGACAGGTTCGAGACGCTCGTCTGGGAGACCGCGAACGGGCCCCTTGTCGCCTCGATGCTGCTGTTGCTGGGCGCCGGGCCGCGCTCGTAGGGGTTTTCCGCGTGGGCGGCCGGTGCGGTGATGACGCCGGTGACGGTCAGCGCCGCCACCGCCGGGATCAGGCGCAGGGACTTCAGGGTGATACCGAACACGTGGGGGTCCTCTCTGCCAGGGCCCGCGGTGGAAGGGTGGGTGACCGCGGGCCATGCCAGTGAGTGTGCTTTTGTCCGAGTTGTCAGGCATCAGTGAAATCGCCAGTCTTGCCGGACGCACACCGGACGACGACCCTCAGCGGACCTGCGGGATGATGTGCGCCCCGTACTCGGCAAGGGTGTGCTCCTTGTCGTCGTGCTGGAGGTAGACCGCGAACTGGTCGACGCCCAGCTCCTTCAGCTCCCCCAGGCGCGCCAGATGGCTGGAGACCGGCCCGAGGACGCAGAACCGGTCGATGATCTCGTCGGGCACGAAGTCGGCGTGGGTGTTGCCCGCCCGCCCGTGCTCGGCGTAGTCATAGCCCAACCGGCCCTTGATGTAGTCGGTCAGCGCCTGCGGCACCGCCGCCCCGCCCCCGCCGTACCGCGACACGATGTCGGCGATGTGGTTGCCGACCATCCCGCCGAACCAGCGGGTCTGGTCCCGCTGGTGGGCCAGGTCGTCACCGACGTAGGCGGGCGCGGCCACGCAGAACTTCACCGCGCCCGGATCCCGTCCCGCCTGCTCCGCCGCGTCCCGGACCACCTTGATCGTCCACTCGGCGATGTCCGGGTCGGCCAGCTGCAGGATGAACCCGTCGCCGACCTCGCCGGTGAGCGCCAGGGCCTTGGGCCCGTAGGCGGCGACCCACACCTCCAGCGCCCCGTCGGTGATCCACGGGAAGTGCAGGTCGTTGCCGCGGACGTTGACCGTACGGCCCGAGGCCAGGTCGCGGATCACGCCCACGGCCTCGCGCAGCTCCGCCAGGTTCGTCGGCTTCAGCCCCAGCGTCCGCAGCGCCGAGTCGCCCCGGCCGATCCCGCAGACCGTGCGGTTGCCGAACATGTCGTTGAGCGTCGCGAAGTGCGAGGCCGTGACCGTCCAGTCCCGGGTGCCCGGGTTGGTCACCATCGGACCGACGATCAGCCGTTCGGTCTGCGCCAGGATCTGGCTGTAGATGACGAACGGCTCCTGCCAGAGCAGATGCGAGTCGAAGGTCCAGGCATAGCCGAAACCGGCCTGCTCGGCCTTCTTGGCCAGCTCGATCACGGCCGAGGCCGGCGGATCGAGCTGAAAGACAACTCCGAAGTCCATGTGCACGCGCCTCACATCAGGTACTGGGAGAGGTCACGGCGCAGGAACCGGCCGTGACCCTGCCGGCCGTGGAAGGCGTCGTTCTCGACCAGGATGGTGCCACGGGAGATGACCGTGTCGACCTTCCCGGCGATCTCGTACCCCTCGTAGGCCGAATGGTCCATGTTCATGTGGTGGGTCTCGGCGCTGATCCGGGTCCGACCGTTCGGGTCGTACACCACGATGTCGGCGTCCGAGCCCGGCGCGATCACGCCCTTGCGCGGGTAGAGCCCGAACATCCGGGCCGGCGTCGTCGCGATCGTCTCGACCCAGCGCTCCACCGACAGATGCCCGTCGACGACCCCCTGAAACAACAGGTCGACCCGGTGCTCGACCCCGCCGATCCCGTTGGGGATCTTGGAGAAGTCGCCGCGGCCCAGTTCCTTCTGGTCCTTGAAACAGAACGGGCAGTGGTCGGTCGACACGATCGACAGGTCGTTGGTGCGCAGACCCTTCCACAGGTCCCGGCCGTGCGACTCGTGCTTGCTGCGCAACGGTGTCGAGCAGACCCACTTGGCGCCCTCGAAGCCGGGCGCGCCCAGCTGGTCCTCGAGCGTCAGGTAGAGGTACTGCGGGCAGGTCTCGGCGAACACGTTCCGGCCCTGGTCCCGCGCCTCGGCGACTTTGGCCAGCGCCTCGCTGGCCGACAGGTGCACGATGTAGAGCGGGGTGTCCTGCGCGACGCTCGCCAGCGCGATCGCCCGGCCGGTCGCCTCGGCCTCCAGCGCGGTCGGCCGGGTGATCCCGTGCCAGACCGGGTCGGTGTCGCCGCGGGCGATGGCCTGGGCCACGAGCACATCGATCGCGATCCCGTTCTCGGCGTGCATCATGATCATCGCGCCGTTGTCGCGGGCCTTCTGCATGGCCCGCAGGATCTGGCCGTCGTCGCTGTAGAACACCCCCGGATAGGCCATGAACAACTTGAAGCTGGTGATGCCCTCCTCGGCCACCAGCGAGTCCATGGCCTTCAGCGAGGCGTCGTCGACCCCACCGAGGATCTGGTGGAAGCCGTAGTCGACGTGGCAGTTGCCGTCGGCCTTGGCATGCCAGGCCGCCAGCCCGTCCTGGACCAGCTCCCCGGTCCGCTGCACCGCGAAGTCGATGATCGTCGTGGTGCCGCCCCAGGCGGCCGCCGCGGTGCCGGTCGCGAACGTGTCGCTCGCGGCCGTACCGCCGAACGGCAGCTCCATATGGGTGTGCGCGTCGATCCCGCCCGGGATGACGTACTTGCCAGCCGCGTCGATGACCCTGTCGGCGATCCCGGTCGCGCCCGGCACGGTCAGCGAGATGATCTTCTCGCCGTCGACCAGCACGTCGGCGGGCACCGCCCCGGACGGTCCGACGACCGTCCCGTTCTTGATCAGAAGAGTTGCCATCAGACCC
>JBDSTJ010000680.1:0-9981 GCA_039928335.1 Streptosporangiaceae bacterium
CTCGAAGGCGAGGACGCCCCCACCAACGGCAGGCTCATCGACTTCCTCGAACGGATCTCCCTCGTCGCCGACGCCGACCAGATCCCCGACGACGGCGCGGGCGTGGTCACCCTGATGACCCTGCACACCGCCAAGGGCCTGGAGTTCCCCGTCGTCTTCCTCACCGGCCTCGAGGACGGCGTCTTCCCGCACCTCCGCGCCCTGGGCAACCCCAAGGAACTCGAGGAGGAACGCCGCCTCGCCTACGTCGGCATCACCCGGGCCCGCGAACGCCTGCACGTCTCCCGCGCCACCATGCGCAGCTCCTGGGGCGCACCGCAGATGAACCCCGCGTCGCGCTTCCTCGCCGAGGTCCCCGACCACCTGATGAACTGGGAACGCCTCGCCGCCCAGGGCAGCCCGGTCATGCAGTCGCTGGCCTCCCGCCCCGGCGTCCGCTCCCCCGGCAACCGCGTCGTCCCCACCCTCGCGCCCGGCGACAAGGTCACCCACGACTCCTTCGGCCTCGGCACCGTCGTCACCGTCGACGGCTTCGGCGACAAGGCCGCGGCCTCCGTCGACTTCGGCGGCGACTACGGCACCAAACGCCTCGTCCTCCGCTACGCCCCGGTCGAAAAGCTCTGACCGTCTACTGTGGAATGACCGCTGGGGAGGTAGCGATGTCAGAGATCTATGACTGGGCGAAGAACACGCCGCTCCAGCCTGAGCCGATCACGGTCGAGATCTGGAAGCAGCTTCCAGAGGAGTTCTGCCGCCAGGTCGAGATCGTCGACGGACAGGCGGTCCGCTGCGAGTCCCCTTCCCGGCTGCACCAGAAGATGGCTCGGCACCTGGCCAACATGGCCGAGCAGGCGGCCCGCCTGCACGCCTCGGAGTCCGGGGAGTGCATGGACGCCGACATGGACTTCGACGTCGTTCTCTGGCAACTGCCCAGGACGCATATCCGCCGGCCCGACGTCACGGTCTTCCGCTGCGTTCCAGAGGACGAAAAGCCGCTGCCGTCGCACTACGCCCTGCTGGTCATCGAGGTCGTGTCGACCTCGGCGCGGGTCGACACCGTCGACAAGCGCGCGGAATACGCCACCGCCGGGATCCCCTGGTACTGGATCGTCCGCCTCGACGACAGCGGGGTCTCCCGCATCGAGGTGCTCGCCCTCGACCACGGCATCTCCGGCTACCGGCAGGTGACGGTTCTGGAGCCCGGAGATCTCGGCGAGGTCATCGGGCCGATCCGCATTTCTTTGGACTGGCCCCGGCTGCGCGCCTGATCCGCATAGGCCCGGGGGCGGGTCAGACGAGGCGGCGGGCGGCGGCCCAGCGGGAGAGTTCGTGGCGGTTGGAGAGCTGGAGCTTGCGCAGGACCGAGGAGACATGGGTCTCGACGGTCTTGACGGAGATGAAGAGCTCCTTGGCGATCTCCTTGTAGGCGTAGCCCCGGGCGATCAGCTTGAGGACCTCGCGTTCACGGGCGGTGAGCTGGTCGAGCTCGGGGTCGGTCGACGGGACGTCGGTGGTGGCGAAGGCGTCCAGGACGAAACCGGCCAGGCGCGGAGAGAAGACGGCGTCGCCCTCGGCCACCCGGCCGATGGCGGCCGTCAGTTCCGGACCGGAGATGGTCTTGGTGACGTAGCCGCGCGCACCGCCGCGGACCACACCGATCACGTCCTCGGCGGCGTCGGACACCGACAGGGCCAGGAACCGGGTGTCGGAGGGCAGGATGCGGCGCAGTACCTCGACACCACCGCCGCCGGGCAGGTGCACGTCGAGCAGGACGACCTCGGGTCGGGTGGCGGTGATCACCGAGACGGCCGAGTCGACGTCGGCGGCCTCGCCGACGACCTCGATGGTCGGCCCGAGCTCGGCCTTCACGCCGGTGCGGAACATCTGGTGGTCGTCGACCAGCACGACGCGTGTCATTTCCGAAGCTCCAGTTTGATCTCAGTGCCCTCGCCGGGTGCGCTGCGCACCCGGGCCGTCCCGCCGTGGCGTTCCATCCGTCCGATGATGGAGCCGCGCACGCCCATCCGGTCCTCGGGGACCGCGTCCAGGTCGAAGCCCCGGCCCCGGTCCCGGACGAAGATCTCCAGATCGCCGTCCTCGGCCTCAGCGTAGACCGAGATGGACGGGGCACCCGAGTACTTGGCGGCGTTGACCATGGCCTCGCGGCCGGCCTGGACCATGGCGGCGATCCGGTCGTCGAGCTCGCAGTCACCGACGCAGACCACGTCGATCGGTACGCCGTGGATGTCCTCGACCTCGGCGACCACCACCTGGACGGCGGCGGCGAAGGTCTCGGTGGGGTCGGCCCTGGGCTGGTAGAGCCAGGCGCGCAGGTCGCGTTCCTGGGCTCGGGCGAGGCGGGCGACCTCACGCGGGTCGCCGGCGTTGCGCTGGATGAGGGTGAGAGTGTGCAGGACCGAGTCGTGCACGTGCGCGGCGACCTCGGCGCGTTCCTGGGAGCGGATCCGTTCGCCGCGCTCGGCCTCCAGGTCCTGCCACAGCCGCATGAGCCAGGGGGTGAGGATGACCGCCACGCCCGACAGCACGATGAGGGTGGCCAGCAGGACCTGGGGCACCTGGGCGGCGTTGACCTTCTGGTAGAAGAACGCGCCGATCCCGCCGACGACGAGCATCATCCCGAGCAGGCTCCGCCACCACATGCCCTGCGGGAGCACGCTCCAGCGCTGCCGCTGGTCACCGTCGGCCTGCTGCCACAGGATGGTCGCGCCGACGCCGACGACCAGGACCGGCCAGAGCGCGAACTGCGCGACCCCGGCGATCCCGGTGATCAGGGCGAGCCCGGCGAACAGCAGGCCGTAGGCGACCAGTTGGGGCCAGTCCCGGTCCTTGGCGGGCTCGTCCCGCTGCGGGGTGAGGATCCAGAACGCGATGTACACCGCGAACCCGACCCCGCCCGCGCTGATCAGCACGAACGCGAGCCGGACGACGAAGGTCTCCACGCCGAGATGGCTCGCCAGGCCGCGGCAGACGCCGACGACCAGCCGGTCGTCCCTGCGCCGGTCCAGCCGCGCGGGGCCGGCCGGTTCCGCGACTTCCCTCACGCTCATGAGGTCGATCGTCACACTCTTTGGGCCGGGCCGCATCAGGGACCCGCCCTGGTCCGGACTCAGGGTCGGCTCAGGGGTGTCCCGGATGTGCCTTCGTGCGGCGGTGGGCCAGCATGGGACCATGACGCAGGACAGGCTCGTTCGCGTGAACGACGGCAGGATCATCTCCGGGGTGTGCACCGGACTGGCACGCCGGACCGGAATCGACCAGTTGGTGTTCCGTGCGGCCTTCGTCGTGCTCCTGTTCGCCACCGGACTGGGTTTCTTCCTCTACCTCGCGGCCGGCCTGCTGATGGGCGGTGAGGACGGCAGGTCATCGTTCACCGAATGCCTCACCCATCGCAGGTTCGACGCCCAGGCCGTCCTGGCCGTGCTCGGCGCGCTGCTGACGTTCGGTGTCGTGTTCGGCATCGCCGGCCAGGGCCTGGTCTCCGGTCTGGACAGCGACACCCTGACGGCGGTGACGGTCCTGTGCGTGGTCGCGCTGGTCGCGCGGAGCAGGGGCGTCGACCTGGCCGCCGTGGCCAGGAGCCTGCCGGAACGGCTCAAAGGCACCCCCCCGCTCGCACCTCCCGTACAGAAGGTCTCCATGGACAAGGCAGGTCTCCACCCGGAGCCCGGCTGGATCGACCTCGCGACCCTGAACGACCCGCGGATCGATTCCTCCCCGGCTCCCGCCCACCTCCCGTACGCCGAAGCCCCCCGCTTCGTCCCTGAACCGAAGGTCGAGGTCGCCCGGCGGAGTTCACCGCTGACCCCGATCACGCTGCTCTTCGGTGTCATGGCCGTCGCCGCGATGGTCCCTGTCGCGGCGGGCTACCCGCTGGACCGGTCCCTGCAGATCCTGCTGGCCACCGGGCTCGCCGTCGTCGGCCTCGGCCTGGTGGCGGGCAGCGCCTACGGCCGTCCGCGCGGGCTGGTACCGGTCGGCGCGCTGCTGTCGATGGCGCTCGTCACCAGCTCGGTCGTCGGCGACGTCCCGGCCGGCAGCCGGTTCGGCGAGGTCCGCTGGCACCCCGTGGACGTCAACGGCTCGCAGAACTACCGGGTCGTCGCGGGCGAGGGGAAACTCGACCTGACCGGCCTGCCGCTCCGGCCCGGTCAGCGTCTGGTCGTCAACGCCGCAGTCGGCCTGGGCGAGCTGAAAATCACGATTCCGCGCGACGCACGGGTGGAGCTGCACGCCTCGCTCGGCCTGGGCGACGTCACCGTCGACAAGCACATCACCAGCGGCCCACGCGCCAAGGTCGACCAGGTCCTGCCCGGCGCGGGCGCGAACCCACCGGTGATAGAACTGCACGTCAAAGGCAAGATAGGTGACCTGGAGGTCCGTCGTGGCTGAACGACACCGGTTCGACCCGGGCTCGCTGCTGGGCGGGATCTACTACCTCGCCGTCGCCGGCATCTTCATCGCCTCGGGCTTGTCGGGCAACTCGATCGTCCCGGTCATCTATCTCGGCCCCGCCCTGCTCATCGGCTTCGCCCTGGTCCTCCTGGTCCGGCTGCTCAGCGGCGTCCGAACACGGAGGTTAGCCCCGTGAGGGGGCGTACAGGTGGAGGGTGATGGCGTAGCCGGCCCCGGGGTTGACGACCTCGTGCATGTGGTCGCGGGGCTGAATCCTGATCCGGTTGGCGCGCAGGGGGCGCTGGGCCGCGCCGGTGTCGCCGACGGTGACCTCGGCGAGTTCGCCGGCGACGACGGTGAGGATCTGGGTCGCTCCGCCGTGGTCGTGGGCGGGCAGTCGGAACCCGGGCGGCCAGGTGATCAGCCACAGGCCGTCGGCCAGGGGGACGCGCACCCGGTCCGCGGCGTCGAACCGGACCCGGTCCCACCAGGACCCGGGGTCGGCGGCGGCGGCCTGCACGAGACCGGCGAGCTGGCCCAGGGTCGGGGCGGGCGCTGCCCGCACCGGAGCCTGGTCACGCAGCGTGATGTCAGGGAAAGTCTCGGTCTTCAACGAGGATCCTTAGGCTGGTCTCTCCGGGGCTGGGCCCGCGCGGAGCGGAGTGCGGCTGAGTCGGCTGGAGGTTCAGCGACAACAACACGAAGGCGCGCAGGCCACGTCGGTGACGTGGCCGGTGCTGCGAGCGCGCGAAGACATGGAGGAAGCATACCCGATCACCCAGCGCGGGTGTGGCCCCCGCACATTTGTGGCCTATGAGACAGGTTGCGTGTCGGGAACCGGCCGGTTGGCCGTAAAGTCGCCTTCAGACGGATACCCCCTGGAGGTGCTCATGGAGCTCGACCACGAGTTCACGGTTCCCGCCCCGGCCGACGTGGTCTGGCCGGCGCTGCTCGACATCGAGCGCATGGCGCCGCTGCTGCCGGGGGTGACCCACGAGTCGGGCACCGACGGCGAGTACCTCGGCAAGGCCAAGCTCAAGTTCGGGCCGATGAGCGTCACCTACAAGGGGTCGACCCGGATCGCGGTGATCGACGAGCTGACTCGTACGATCATCGTGGAAGCCGACGCCAGGGAGGCACGCGGGTCGGGCACCGGCATCGCGACGTTCCAGGCGACGGTGCACTCCGACACCGGGCAGACCCGGGTGACGGTCCACTCCAAGGTGGAGCTGACCGGGCGGCCGGCCGAGCTGAGCCGCCACCTGGTGTCCGACACCGGGGCCAGGCTGCTGGGCAAGTTCGCCAGGGCCCTCGCCGCGGAGCTGGCCGAGAAGCCGCCGGCGGAGACCGCCACGGTGGCCCCCGAGGTGAGCACCGAAGTGGTCCCCGGGGAGGAGCCGGTCGAGGAACTGCCGCCCGCGCTCCAACCCGAGGCTGCGCCGCCCTCCCACGAGTATGTGGACGCCGGCGACCTGGGCGACCTTGATTCCTACGAGCTGAGCCCGCGTCCGTCGGTGGCCAGGCGAGCGGCCTCGGTGCTGGCGGCGCTGCTCGCGGTGTTCGCGGTGCGTCACGTGTTCCGCCGGCGCCGGGGCCGTCATCACGGCTGAGTCAACGCATGATGCCGGCGGCGAGGACCGCCGCCGGCATCATCGTGACCGCTGGACTACTTCTTGAGCTTCCTGGTGAAGGAGGCCTTGTTGTTGCCCTTCTTCGGGTCGAGCGTCGTCGTGGTGCCGGTGACCCAGAAGCCGACCTTCTTCAGCGACTTCGACTTCGAGACCCGCACCTTGACGTAGAAGACGAACTTCTTGCCGGGCAGGAACGCCTTGGACGTGCAGTGCAGCGTGGTCTTGGAGACCTTCGTGCAGCCGGGCCTGTTGACGATCGTCAGTCCGGGCGAGAGCTTCGCGTTGACCACGACGTACTTGGCGGTGCTCGGCCCGTAGTTCTTGACCGCGACCTTGATCGTGTAGGTCTTGCCGCGCTTCCAGGTCTTGGGGGTGGCGAGGGCGGCCCTGAAGTCGGCCTTCGGCGGGTTCTTCTTGTCGATGCCGGTGAGCACGTCGGCGCGGTTGTTCGCCGGGGCCTTGTCCGGGGTGGTCGTCTTGGCGTCGGCCGTGGTGTGCACGACGGAGCCGACCGCGCCGGCCAGCTTGCCCCTGATCCGGGTGACCTTGCTCTGGGCGACGCCGAGCACGCCGTAGCCGCAGTTGACGTCCGCAGTCCGGACGGCCTGGGTGACCTGGCAGCCGGCCGGCGCGGTCACGCCGGTCGCCGGGACAGTGATCTTGGTGCTGACGTTCTCGCCGGTGGACGGGCCGTTGTTGGTGGTGGTCACGTCGTAGGCGACGGCGCTGCCGGCCCTGCCGTTGGTCGGGCCGGTGATGGCGGTGGCCACGTCCGCGTTCAGGTTGTTCTGCAGCACCGAGGACATGGTCTTGACGACCGTGCCCTGGCCCTCGCGCGCCTTCAGCCAGACAATGAACTCCGAGACGATGTCCTTGGGGATGCCGTAGTCGTAGGCGGCGCTCGCGGGGCAGGGGCCGTCACAGACGTTGTGGAAGATCAGCGGCAGCCAGCCGCCGGTCGCCTCGGCGTTGGTGACGTAGTTCTTCAGCTGGTCCAGGGTGGTGCCGCGCTTGAACGACCCGGGCGCCCTGATCTGGAGGACGTCGGCCGGCGGAATGGTCTCGACCTTGAGCGCGGTGGCCAGGGTGATCGGGCCGACCCGGCGGGCGGTCGTGTAGCCGTACTTCTTGACCAGGTCGATCGACGTGGCGTTGTAGTCGCCCTTGGGGTAGGCGAAGCTCCTGGGGTCGTAGCCCTGAGCCCGCAGGTTCTCCACGTCGCGCTTGATCGCGTCTTCCTGGCCCGCGGCGGTCTGGGAGTCCAGCGGCCAGTGGTCGACCGTGTGGCCGCCGATCTCGTTGCCCGCGTCGGCGACGCTCTTGATCTCGGCCCAGCTCATCTGCTTCGGGTCGTCGTGGCTGGTGCCCTTCTCATAGACCCGACCGCTGACGACGTAGAACGTGGCCTTGACGCCGGTGGCCTTGAGGGTCGGCAGGATGTTGGCGTACTGATCCTTGAGGCCGTCGTCAAAGGTGAGGCTGATGACGGTCTGCGGGCCGGCGGCCGCGGGGGTGGACGCGACTGCGACCAGGGCGGACCCGGCCGTGGCGGCGGCCAGTACGATCCCCATCGCACGTTTGCTCAGGCGTCTCAAGCGGCACTCCAGGATCAGGGATGGTCAGAGATCCGGCACACATTACCGTCTCTTTGCCTGTTTGATCCTTCTTCTTTGCCCTTAGAGCACTACCTCTAGATCAACTCTCCCGTTTCAAGCCGGAGCCGAGCGGCTACGAACAGTGATGATCTAGAGGTGTGCACTGCGCACCCGTCACGTCATTACGGGGGGACCAATCGTCATGAGTACTTCGCGTCTTCGACGCATCTGCCACTTGGGGGTTCCGGCGACGCTCGTGGCCGCCCTCATCGTGGCGCAGCCGGCCGGCGCAGCCGCCAAGCGGTCCCAGCTCGCCGCCGAGTCCTTCACCGGGCCCACCGTGTCGAGCACGACCTGGTCGTCGGCCAACACGCGGGGGACCCACGTTCCCTGCCTGACCTCCGCGACCACCAACGCCGCCGGGTCGCTGCCCGCCTGCAGGTCCGTCCTCACCGGGGCCACCCGTGCCGACGCCCCCGGCAACGGGGTCTTCCAGCTCACCGACAGCTCTGAGCAGACCGCGGGCGTGCTGGTCCTCAACAACCCGGTCAACGCCAAGGCCGGCCTGCACGTCGCTTTCGACATGTTCATGTACAACGCCGTCCGCCACAACAACCGCGGCGGTGACGGGATCGCCCTCTACCTGATCAACGGTGCGCAGGGGGTGGTGCAGTCGGGCGATCCCGGTGCCGCCCTCGGCTACAAGGGTGTGCCCGGGGCGTTCGCCGGCGTGGGATTCGACCATTACGGCAACTACTCCAACCCTTACTACTACCCGGGCCACCAGAGTCCGGGCGTCAGGCCCAACTCCGTCGTGGTCCGGGGTGCACAGAGCACCGGCTACCAGTACTTGACCGGCAAAACCGCTCCCGGCAGTCTGTCCGTGGACGCGGCCACCAGCCGGAGCCAGTCCAAGCGCACCGTCAACGTCGACGTGAGCACCGAAGGCATCATGAACGTCTACATCAACTTCTACGACGGCCGCGGCATGCAGAAAATCATCTCGGCCTTCGACCTGGACAACATTCCGCACCAGCCCGCGCTGCCGCCCACCATCAAGCTGGGCATCGCCGCCTCCACCGGCACTGCCAGGGCCTTCCACTCGATCTCCAACTTCTCCGTCTCCCAGCTCGACCCCGACCTCAACCTCAAGCTCGCCGCAGGCGGGTCGATCGCGGCCGGCGGCCAGGGCTCCTTCACCGCCACCGTGGCGGCGTCCGCCTCCGAAGGCCCGACCAACGGTCAGGTGACGTCCACGTTCCAGGTGCCCGCGGGCCTCACCCCCGGCACCGTCACCGGGCTGGGCTGGAACTGCTCGGTCAACGGCCGGCAGGTGACCTGCGGCCGCTCCGGCACCGGAACCGACTCGCTGCGGCCGGGGTCGTCCTACCCGCCGATCCGGGTGAACCTCACGTCGTCCAATCCCGCGCCCAGCCAGGTCATCCTGACCGGCGACGTGGCGGTTCCCAACGAACGGATGCCCGCCGACAACTCCGCGAGCCTCACGGTGCCGATCGCCCCGGGGCCCGACCTGTCGGTCGTGCTGACCGCTTCGGGGCCCACGATCAGCGGGGTCGTCAGCAACGCCGCCAACGCGGGGCCGACCTACCAGCCGACCACGCTGACCATCCCGATCCCGAACGGCACGTCCGTCAAGGCGGTCGTACCGGGATCCGGCTGGACCTGCACGACCGGGGCGAGCGCCGTGGTCTGCACCCGGCCGGACGTGCTCCAGCCCGGCTCCTCCTTCACCTCCTCCTTCACCCCGGTCAAGGTCACCCTGGACACCCTGTCCGGCAACCCGATGACCGTTCTGGCGACCGCGGTCGTCAAGACTCCGGGCGACCCGTACCCGGCGAACGACACCGCGGTCCCGATCCTGGTGACGATCCCGGCCCGGCCGCCGAACCTGTCGGTGGTGCTGTCGACCGACGGGCCGTTCCTGGCTGGGCAGCCCGTCACCTACCTCGTCAAAGTCAGCAACTCCGCCAGCGCGGGGCCGACCAACGGCACCGTGTCGGTGACCCAGAACATCCCGGCCGGGATGTCCTATGTCACCGCGTTCGGCAACTTCTGGAGCTGCTCGCAGAGCAACCAGCAGGTGACCTGCACCCGGCCGGGCAACGGCTCCGACGCGCTCGCGCCGGGAGCCTCCTATCCGGCGATCACCATCCGGGTCCAGGCGCCACCCGTGACCGTGACCGCGACCGCGACCGTGTCGACGCCGACCGAGGTCAGCACCGGCGACAACAGCGCCTCGCTGACCGGCACGATCGGTTACGGCCTGCTCCAACGCTGACCCACCCTGCCGGGGGGCCGTGTGCACGACGGACACGGCCGCC
>JBDSTJ010000681.1:0-8625 GCA_039928335.1 Streptosporangiaceae bacterium
GCCACCCTAGCCGCGATCGTGCCCGGCGCGACGCCGGTCGCCGCCGCCGGCACCCCGGCGGGCACCGTGGACCTGGTCCTCGGTCCCGGCTGGTCGGGCCTGAAGACCGGAGCCCCGCTGCCGTCGACGATCCAGGGCGAGACGAAGGCCACCGGCAACATCTGCAAGCAAACGTGAGAGCGGCCTAAGAAACAACACAAACTGGGCACGGAACTGAGATCTTGTGAGCGGCTGTACCCCGACAAGGGGTAGGTTTTCCGCAGACCTTCACAATTCCCCCTTTTGGATCTCCGGTGACCCAGCTAGCTCCCGCGCCCGAGCAGACCGTCCAGCCGCGCAAGGAACGCGATCCGTTCTTCGACAACGCGAAGTACCTGGCGATCCTGCTCGTGGCCATCGGCCACGCCATCGTGGGCCTGCGCCACCAGGTGGTGGTGGCCGACGCGCTGTACTTCTACGTGTACCTGTTCCACATGCCGCTGTTCATCGTCATCACCGGTTATTTCTCGCGCAACTTCACCTTCAGCGGCCGCAAGGCGCAGAAGCTGATCACCAATCTGGGCGTTCCGTACGTTCTGTTCGAGATCGCCTACTCTGTGGTGGAATGGCGGCTCACCGGCAACGACTTCCGGATCAGCCTGCTCGACCCGGTCTACCTGACCTGGTTCATGCTCGCCCTGTTCCTGTGGCGGCTGTCCACCCCGGTCTGGCAGCAGATCCGCTGGTCCCTGCCGATCTCGGTGGTCATCGCGCTGATCTCCTACACCGGACCGCTCTCCGGCCAGCTCGACATGCACCGGGTCTTCGGCCTCGCCCCGTTCTACGTTCTCGGCCTCTGCCTGCGCAAGGAGCACTTCGAGTACCTGCGCAGGCCGTGGATGCGGGTGGCCGGCGGGGTCACCCTGGCGGTGGCGTTCGCCGGGATGTTCTACGTCAAGGACCACATGAACTACCTGTGGCTCTACTGGCGCGACTCCAACGAGGCCCTCGGCGTGAACCAGCTCACCGGCTCGGTGATGCGGCTGGCGATGATGGTCGCCGGCACCGTTCTGGTGGCCGCGTTCCTCTCCGTCGTCCCGCGGCGCAGAATGTGGTTCAGCACGCTCGGCACCACCACGATCTATGCCTACCTGCTGCACGGGTTCTTCGTGAAGTACTTCCAGTACATGAAGTGGGACCGGCTGTCGTGGCTCCAGAACCCCGCGGGACTGCTGCTCGTGATCGCCTGCTCGGCCGTCCTCGCCACCGTGCTGTGCACCCCCCCGGTGGTCCGGGTGATGCACTGGGCCGTCGAGCCGCGGGCGGGCTGGGCTTTTACCAGACTCCGCCAGCCCGCCAAACCCGCCCGAGAGATCCAGAAGTAGGCACTACGTCACACCGGCATGAACGGGGCTTGACGCCCTTGTGTCTTCTGTAGAGTCATCAGACGTCCGGCGCATGATCGCTTTCGCCCGGCGCGGGTACATCCCCCCGGATAGAATCGACCGTCCGCCTTGAAGTTGGAAACGGATTTCCTGGTATGAGCAGCGTGTTCCTGAGTGTCATCGTGCCTGTGCACGGCGTCCAGGGCTACCTTCGGCAGTGTCTCGAATCGATCCTCGTGCCGGGTTGTCCGGATCTCGAGGTGATCGCCATCGACGACTGCTCACCTGACGGCTGCGGCGCGATCCTCGATGAGTTCGCGGGTCAGGACCCGCGGATCCGGGTGTTCCACCTCGAGCAGAACGTCGGCCTCGGCGAGGCCCGCAACCTCGGTCTGGGCTACGCCACCGGCCAGTACGTCTGGTTCGTCGACAGCGACGACTGGATCACCGAGGGCACCATCCCCGTGATCATGGAACGGCTGATCAAGGTCGAGCCGGACGTGCTGATGCTCGACTACGCACGTACCTACTGGACCGGCCGGGCCAACCGCAGCGTCATGAAGAAGCTGTTCAAGGACGAGACCGCCCCCGAGGTGTTCCGGCTCAAGGACCGGCCGGAGATCCTCGACATCCTGCCGTACGCCTGGAACCGGGTGATCCGCCGCCAGCTCCTCGCCGACCTGGATCTGCGCTTCACCAAGGGCTTCTACGAGGACTCCCCGGTCTCCTACCCGATCCTGTTCGCGGCCGAGCGGATCAGCATGCTCGACCGGGTCTGCTACTCCTACCGGCAGCGGCGCCAGGGCTCGATCACCAAGACCAAGGACCGGCGGCACCTCGACGTCTTCGGCCAGTACGAGACGATCTTCGCCTTCATCGACCGGCACGACCTGGGCGGCGACGGCCTGCGCGCGGTCATGTTCGACCGCATGATCTGGCACCTGATGATCGTGCTGGCGATCGAGCACCGGGTCCCCGCCGAGTACCGGCGTGAGTTCTTCGAGCGCACCTCCGAGCTCTACAACAGGTTCCGGCCCGAGGGCTACGCGCCGCCCGAGGGCATCGACGGCATGAAGTACCGGCTGGTCGAGCGCAACAGTTTCGAGGCCTTCGAGCGCTCCCGCCGGATCAACCGGCTGCGGGTGTCGGTCAAGCGCCAGATCAAGACCGGGAAGAGGCAGGTCCGCCAGATCGGCAGCCTCGGCATGGGCAAGCTGCGCGGGCTCTTCTACCAGGCCCAACTGCGCGGACCGATCGACGAGAACCTCGCCGTCTACGCTTCCTACTGGCTGCGCGGGATGGCCTGCAACCCGGCCGCGATCTATGAGAAGCAGCGCGAGCTCGCCCCCGGGATCAAGGGCGTCTGGGTGATCAGGAAGGGCGCGCGCAAGCACCTGCCCGAGGGTGTGCCCTACGTGATCGCCGGCACGCGTGAGTACCTGAAGGTCATGGCCCGCGCCAAGTACTTCGTCAACAACGTCAACTTCACCGACGACCCGGTGAAGCGCAAGGGCCAGATCTACCTGCAGACCCAGCACGGCACCCCCCTCAAGAAGATGGGCCTGGACCAGATGGACCACCCCGTCGGCTCCGGGGAGATGGACTTCGAGCAGCTCATCGAACGGGCCGACCGCTGGGACTTCCTGGTGTCGGCCAACCCGCTGATGAGCGAGGCGTGGGCCCGGAGCTACCCGTCGAAGTATGAGATGCTCGAGATCGGATACCCCCGCAACGACCGGCTCACCCGGGTCACCCCGGCCGAGCGCGAGCGGCTCCGCACCGAGCTGGGCATCCCCGAGGGCAAGAAGGCGATCCTCTACACGCCGACGCACCGGGACTACCAGAAGGACTTCTCGCCGATGTTCGACATCGCGAAGTTCATGCGCGAACTGGGCGAGGAGTACGTTCTCCTGCTGCGGGCGCACTATTTCTACAAGATCAAGGGCCTGGGACTGCCCGAGGGGCAGATCCTGGACGTATCTTCGTATCCCACGGTCGAGGATCTGAGCATCGCCTCCGATGTCCTGCTCACCGACTACTCCTCGATCATGTTCGACTATGCCGTGCTCGACCAGCCCATCGTGATCTACGCCAACGACTGGGAGACCTACAAACTCACCCGGGGAGTGAACTTCGACCTGACGGCCCTGCCCCCCGGCGTGGTCGCCACCACCGAACCCGAGCTCCTCGACGCCTTCACCTCCGGCGCCGCCTTCGGTGACGCCGCAGCCAAGCAGCGGGCGGACTTCCGGACGAGGTTCTGCGTCTGGGAGGACGGCCACGCCGCCGAGCGTGCGGTCAGACGTGTCTTTCTCGGCGAGAAGCTCCCGCGATAGGAAACCGGTCACTTGATCAGCGTCATCGTCCTCACCCATGGGGCAGGGCCCCATCTCCAGGAGAGCCTCGGCTCCCTCGCCCAGCAGACCTACCGGGACCTGGAGGTCCTGGTGGTCGACGACGCCACCGGCAACGTGGTGACGCTTCCCGACGAACGGTTCCGGCTCGTCAAGGGCGGCGCGCTCAGCCGCGGTGCCGGCCGGAACCTGGGCGTGCGGGAGGCCAGAGGCGACCATCTCGCCTTTGTCGAGGACGGGGACCGGCTGCCGCCGGAGGCCCTCGAACTGCTGCTGGCCTCGCTGGCCGAGACCGGCTCCGACTTCGCCGCCGGCAACGTCAGCACGATCACCGAGAGCGGAGATCCGTGGCGTTCCTGGACGCACAAGGAAGCCTTCGCCCGGGAGCTCAAACGGACGCACATCCGCAAGCACAAGCTGCTCTTGCACGATCGTTACGTCACCGGCAAGGTGTTCCGCCGCACGTTCTGGGACGCCGCCGGGCTGACGTTCCCCGACGGCGGGCGTTATGAGGACCTCGCGGTGGCCATCCCGGCGCACTTCCTGGCCAAGGCCGTCGACGTGCTGCCCGAGATGGTCCTGCACCGCCGACTGGAGATCAACCCGGGTCTCACCACCGAGCCCCAGGACATCGCCGACGGGGTCGCGGCCGTCTCCTCCGTCGCCCAGACCCTGGCGGGCCACTGGAAGGCCGCGGAACGGCGCAGGTTCGAACTGACCGTGCTCGACCGCGAGCTGAAGGCCTTCCTGGACTCGATGCCCGACGCCGAAGCCTCGGAGCGGATCCAGATCGTCGAGCAGACCGGGGCCTACGCCCTGAATCTCGATCCCAAGACCTTCGGCTACCTGCCCGCGCTGACCCGGCTCAAGTGGCACCTCGCCGGGCGCCGCCTGGTGATGGAGCTCGTCAAGGTCGTCCGGTACGAGCGCGGCAAGACCAGCCCGTCGATCGTGCGCAACCCGGTCCGGCGCTACGTCGTCTATCCGTACTGGAAGGACGACAAGCTCAACATCCCCGAGGACGTCTACCGCGCCCGCGGCGAGGTCCGGCTACGCAGCCGGACCCAGTCGGTGGAGTGGAAGGACGGCCGGCTCGTCGTCACCGGCGAGGCCTACATCAACTCGGTGAGCATGCGCCGCCGCTGACCTCGGCCAAGGGCGCCGTGCTCAGCCAGGCCGGCCGGCGGGTGCCGGTCCGGGTCAGACAGACCAAGGTCAAGAAGGCCTGGACCGGGTTCGAGTTCACGCTCAACCCGCGGCGGCTGCGGTCGCGCGGCGGTTGGCAGGACGGCGTCTGGGACATCGAGGCGGGCGTCTTCAACGCCGGCGTCTACCGGCACGCCCGGCTGCGCGGCGGCAGCTCCGGCAGCGGGGCCTACCCGCCGTACACCTACGTCGAAGACGACGTGCGGATCGTCCCGCAGATCGTCGAGGGCGCGCTGCGCCTCCAGGTCGAGACGGTCAAGGCCAAGGCGACCGCGATCAGGCTCGCCGACGGGTCCCTGGAGATCGAGGGCACGGTCCGGTCGGGCACGCCGACCGAGCTGGTCCTGGCCCGCCGCGGCGCCGCGCTCACCATCCCGGTGAAGGCGGAGGGCAGTTCCTTCAGCGCGGTCCTTCCGTTGTCGGACCTGCCGGACAACGCCCCGGTCCGGGTCGAGCACGACGACACCCAGACCTGGACGATCTCCCTGGACGGCGTCCGGCTGGTCCTGGCGGAGAAGGTTCCGGCCGTCAGCGAGCTGATCGGCACCCAGGAGGTGACGGTCAGCGCCACGGCCGCCGGTTATCTGCGGCTCAGCCGCAGGACCGCGCGGTTCCACGTCACCTCGGCGACGCTCACCGACGAGGGCCTCCTGCTGCTGCAGGGCAGCCACCCGCACCACAGCGTCGGCGAGATCGTGCTGCGCGGCCGCGGCCGCCGGCTCGACTACGCCTTCCCGCTGACCGACAACCGGGCCTCCGTCCCGGTCACGGCCGTGCCGACGCTCGCCGGGGTGCTCCCGCTGCGCCCCGGCCGGTGGGACATCCTGTTCCAGGCCGAGGGCCGGGCGCTCACCGTGACCGTCGACTCCTCGGTGAAGCTGCCGATCCAGGTGGAGGTCGCCCTCCGCGGCTACACCCTGGAGAGCCAGGGTTCCCGGCTGGTGGTCAACGTCGGCTCCGACCTCACCCCGGAGGAGCGCAGTTCGGCCACCAAGCTCCGCAGTGAGGCGCGCGCCCGCGTCCAGGAGAGCGGCCTGCGCGAGACCGTGCTGTTCTCCTGCTTCAACGGCAGGCAGTACTCCGACAGCGTCCGGGCGATCCACGAGGAGTTGGTCCGCCGGGACAGCAAGCTCGAGCAGTTGTGGGTCGTGAACGACGCCCAGGTCGAGCTGCCGCCGACGCTCAGGGCCGTCCGGCTGAACGGCGTCGAGTGGCACGAGGCGATGGCGTCCTCGAAGTACATCGTGACCAACCACCGGATCGGTGACTGGTTCCAGCGCCACCCCGACCAGGTCGTGGTGCAGACCTGGCACGGCACGCCGCTCAAGAAGATCGGCAAGGACGTCAAGGAGGTCCACTTCGCCTATGCGCCCGGGATGAAGAGCGCGCTGCAGTCCAGCGGGCCCAAGGTCCCGCCGCTGCCGGAGTGGACCCATCTGATCTCGCCGAACAGCTTCAGCACCAAGATCCTCAAGCGGGCGTTCGCCTTCCAGGGCGAGATGATCGAGGCCGGCTACCCGCGCAACGACGTCCTCCACTCCCCTGACGCCGAGGCGCTCGCCGCGAGCGTCCGGGCCCGGATCGGCATTCCCGAAGGCAAGAAGGTCGTGCTGTACGCGCCGACCTGGCGCGACGACCAGTTCTACGGCCGGGGCCGCTACAAGGCCGACTGGCGGCTGGACCTGGACGCCTTCGCCGAGTCGCTCGGGGAGGACCACGTCCTGCTGGCCCGGCTGCACCCGAACGTGGTCGACGGCGCACCCCAGCACCCGCTGCTGTATGACGTGTCGTCCTATCCCGACATCGCCGAGCTCTATCTGGTCGCCGACCTGATGATCAGTGACTACTCGTCGGTGATGTTCGACTACGCGAACCTGCGTCGGCCGATGATCTTCTTCACCTACGACCTGCCGCACTACCGCGACAAGCTGCGCGGGTTCTATTTCGACTTCGAGCAGGACGCCCCCGGCCCGCTGCTCGAGACCTCGGCCGAGGTGATCGCGGCGGTCCGCGACATCGACTCCGTGTCGGCGCGGTACGCCGAGGCCTACGACCGGTTCCACGAGAAGTTCTGTTCGCTCGAGGACGGCAGGGCCGCCGCGCGGGTCGTCGACCAGGTCTTCGGGTCCTGACCTGCGCTCATCCCGTGTGTGTACGGAAAGTCGGCTTTTGTTCTGCAATCTGGCAGAACTTAGGCCGACTTTTCTGCATCTCATACGGCACTACTGGACACACCCTCGAAGGACTCGCTGATGAAACTCCTGCCACTCGTGACGGCCGGTGCGTTGGCGGCCGTGACCGTCATGGTCCTCCCCGGCCAGGCCCTGGCCGCCAAGGCACCCGCAAAGGCCGGCGACTTCAACGGCGACGGCAGACGCGACATCGCCCTGGGCATCCCCGACGGGCTGACCGGCGGCGAGACCGGCGAGGGCTTGGTATCGGTCATCTACACCGGTTCCAAGAAGCGCCAGAACATCTCCGTGCACAGCCCCGGTGTCAGTACGGTGACCGAGCACGGTGACGGCTTCGGCAGCGCGGTCGCCTCCGCCGACTTCGACCAGGACGGCTACTCCGACCTGGCCGTGGCCGGCCGTGAGGACGCAGGCATCACCCTGATCTACGGCTCCAGGAAGGGCCTGTCCGGCCGGGTCGCGTTCCTGCCCACCGTCGACACCACCGGCCTCTACGCCACCACCGGCCTGGCGGTCGCCGACTTCGACCGCAACGGCCGCCCCGACCTCGTCGTCACCGTGGCCAACCAGTACTGGATCTTCTCCAACGTCGGCAAGGGCAAGGTGACCGCCGCGGCGCAGAGCGTGCCGAAGCGGAACCCCTATGACAGCAGCGCGGCGCTGAAGCCGCTCATCGGCGACGTCAACGGCGACCACAACACCGATCTGCTGCTGGTCGACGGTACCTACAACGTCGAGGGGCTGGGCGTCGTCCTCGTCAAGGGCGTCAAGAAGGGCCTGGGCACGGCCGGGTGGCTCAAGCTCGGCGGCGGAGTCAAAGCCGCCGTCGGCGACATCAACGGCGATGGGAAGACCGACCTGATGGTCGGTGGCTCGGGCAAGGTGCGGATCTCCCTCGGCAAGGCCACCGGGCTGACCAAGCCGCTCAGCATCAGCCAGAAGACACCGGGGATGCCGGGCGTCGTCGGCCGCAACGACTGGTCCTTCGGCGAAGCGCTGGCCTCCCGCGACCTGAACCGGGACGGCCGGGCCGACCTGGTCATCGGCAACTCCTATGGCGGCAAGAAGTCCGGCGGCACCGTGATCGTCCTGTTCGGCGGCAAGAAGGGCATCACCACCAAGCGTGGCCAGGTGTTCTCCGAGGACACCAAGGGTGTGCCGTGGGCGGCCAAGAGAGGCGACAACTTCGGGGCGGCGCTGTCGCTGGTGGACCTCAACAACGACAGCCGGCCCGAACTGGTGGTCGGCGCTCCCGGTGAGAACAAGGGCCACGGCCTGCTGTATGTCTTCAAGAACTCCAAGGGCCGCATCGCCGCCAAGGGCGTCACCTACTTCACGCCCAAGGGCCTGCACCTCAAGGGCAGCGGCCTGGGGGGCATTTTCTGAACAACTAGTATCTTTCGGGTCTATCGGTTCCGCAGCCTCAAGGCCGCATCACCACCTCGGGTGTGAAGACCCTCAGCCCCAGGCCCTTCGGGCTGACCGGTCCTGGGCTCCGCCTCGGCGAGC
>JBDSTJ010000682.1:0-5170 GCA_039928335.1 Streptosporangiaceae bacterium
CCCGGTCAGCGACGCGGCCGCCGCCGAGCACGGCGAGACCATCGCGGTGCGGCCGATGTTCGGGCTCTTCCCGGCCAGCCGGCTGGAGCCCTACCGGACCGGCATCGGCCGGACCGGCCGGGGCGGCAATCTCGCATTCCGGTTGGTGGCCCGCTCCCGCTCGGCCCGTGCGGCGTGGTTCGGCGTCCGGAAGCTGTCGGCGGCGCTGCCGGTCGCCCGGCTGCTCCGAGCGGTCCGCCGGCGGACCGAGTCGGCCCGCACGACCTGGCACAGCCGGGCGTTCAAGGCCGCGGTCTCGCGCACGGTCCTGCGCAGGCTGCCGATCAGGCGCGGCACGGTCGTCTTCGAGAGCCACCTGGGCAAGCAGTACTCCGACAGCCCGCGCGCCATCTATGAGCACCTGCGGGCGACCGGCGTGCCGATGCGGCCGGTCTGGTCCTACGCCGGCCTGTCCGCGGACGGGTTCCCGGTGGAGGCGCGGCTGGTGCGGCGCGACTCCTGGGCCTACTACCGGGCGCTGGCCCAGGCCGAGTTCTGGATCGACAACCAGGGCTTTCCGGCCGAGGCGGTCAAGCGTCCCGGCACCACCTACATCCAGACCTGGCACGGGTCGGCGTTCAAGCGGATGGGCCTGCACGAGCCGAGCATGCAGCTCGCCCCACGGGCGGCCAGGGCCAGGCTCGCGCGGATGGTCGACCGGTTCGACTGCTTCCTCGTCCGGTCCGAGCACGACGTGCACACCCTCGCCCAGGGCCTGGGGGTGCGCGCGGAACTGCTGCCGGTCGGCTACCCGCGCAACGACGCCCTGGTCACCGGCGGTAACCCGGCCAAGCTCGACCAGATGCGCCGGGAACTCGGCCTTACCGACGGCCGTCGGGCGCTGCTCTACGCGCCGACCTTCCGGCCCGGTCCGGGCGGCCGCGCACAGCCGCTCCAGCTTCCGTTCGACCCTGAGCGCTTCGTCCGCGAACTGGGCCACAAGTACCGGCTGCTCGTCCGCGCGCACTATCTGAGCGCCCAGCCCGGCCTCACCACACCGTGCGGGACGATCCTTGACGTCTCGGAATTCGACGACGTCACCTCGCTGCTGCTGGTCTCCGACGCGCTCATCACCGACTACTCCTCGATCATGTTCGACTTCGCGCTGCTGGACCGGCCGATGGTGTTCCATGCCCCCGACCTGGAGAACTACGCGCGGGACCGGGGCTCCTACTTCGACCTGGCCGAGCGGGCCCCCGGGCCCCTCACCGAGGACGAGGACGGCCTGCTGGAGACGCTGGCCGCGCTCGAGGAACAGGTCGAGGGCTATCGGCCGCAGCGGCGGCGGTTCGTGGAGGATTTCGGTGAGTTCGACAGCGGTACCGCGGCCAAGGCCGTCGCAGAGCGCTTCTTCGCCCCGGGGCTGCGCCGTGGCTGAGCAACGGGACGTCTTCATCGTCTGCAACAACCTCGACGAACTCGGCGGGCTCAACGCCTGGGCGCACTTCGTCGGCGCGCGGCTGGCCGAGCGTGGTCACCGGGTCAGGCTGGTCGGGATCACCAAGGCCGACCGCCGGCGCAGGCAGGACTACGGCCGGGACTTCCCCTACGAGGTGACCGTGCTCCAGGAGGAGACACCGGGCAGGCCCTGGGTGCCCGACCACGCACTGGCCTGGGCGGACCTGCCGGCCAGGAAGCGGGAGCAGCGCAGGCAGCGGTCTTTCGACCAGGCCGTCGCGAAGCTGTCGGAGTTGTTCGGGGCGGCCCGGCCTGGCGGAATCGTGATCGTCGCGCAGGTCTGGGCGATGGAATGGGTCGTCCAGGCCGACACCGCCGGGCTGCGCACGGTCGGGATGAGCCACGAGTCCTACGACGCGACCCGCACCTCCTCCCGGTTCAGGCGGGTCAAGCGGTACTACGCCGACGTTGACCGGATGCTGTCGCTGACCCGGCAGGACGCCGACGACTGGGCGCGGGCCGGGATGGGCAACGCGGACTTCATGCCGAACCCGCTGAGCGTCAGCCCGCACACCTATGCGCCGCTGGTCGAGCCGGTCGTGGTCCGGCTCGGTCGGCTGGCCTACGAGAAGGGCCAGGACATGCTGCTCGACGTCTGGTCCCAGGTGATCCCCGGGCATCCGGACTGGACCCTGAGGCTGTACGGGGCGGGTCCGGAGGACGACCGGCTCAGAGCCCAGGCGGCCGGGCTCGGGGTGGCGGGCAGCGTCGACTTCGCCGGGTCCACCGCGGACCTGGCGAACGCGCTGGTCCCCTCCTCGGTCTTCGCGTTGACCTCGCGGGAGGAGGGCTTCCCGATGTCGATCATGGAGGCCATGGCGTACGGCGTGCCGTGTGTGGCCTTCGACTGCGCACCGGGCATCCGCGAGCTCATCACCGACGGCGTCGACGGGTTCGTCGTGCCCGCGGGCAACACGGTGGAGTTCGCGGCGGCGCTCGACCGGCTGATGACCGACGGGGAGCTGCGCCGGAAGTTCGGGCTGTGCGCCCGGGAGACGGTCCAGCGGTTCAGCCCGGACGTGGTCCTCGACCAGTGGGAGCAGCTGTTCGACCGGCTCTACCGGTGAGGTTTCGGGGGCAGGTATCTCATGGTAAACAGATGGCAACCATGAGTGACTGGCGGGGCTCCGGTCGATACCTTTCACGGCATGACATGGCGAAACAACGTCAACGGCGGGATCCGCCAGCTGACCGGGTACGAGCTGAAGCGGTCGGTCTCCGGCATTCCGGTGCAGGTGCCCGAGCAGGACCGGCCGAAGCCCGCGGCGAAGGCCAAGCCGGCGCCGGGCATCAAGCTGCCGCACGACTACGACGATGAGGCCAAGGCCATCATCAAGGCGGTCAAGCCGTTCACGATGACCTCACCCGAAAAGCTCAACGCACTGATCCTGGCCGTGCGCCACGTGGTCCGGCACGAGATCCCCGGTGACATCGTCGAGTGCGGCGTCTGGCGCGGCGGCAGCATGCAGGCTGTCGCGCGGGTGCTCCTCGAGCTCGGCCGGACCGACCGGCGCCTGCACCTGTTCGACACCTTCGAGGGGATGTCGGAACCCACCGAGAAGGACCGCAGGCACGACGGAAAGCTGGCGTCGGAGATGCTCGCGGCCAGCTCCAGGGAGAGCGGCGTGTGGGCCGTGGCCAGCCTGGAGGACGTGCAGCAGCAGATGCAGGCCGTCCCCTATCCCGCGGAGAACATCCACTATGTCGAGGGCATGGTCGAGGACACCGTCCCCGCGCAGGCCCCCGACCAGATCTCGATCCTGCGGCTCGACACCGACTGGTACGCCTCGACCAAGCACGAGCTCGTCGAGCTCTATCCCCGGCTGTCGCGGGGCGGGATCCTGCTGATCGACGACTACGGCTGGTGGCAGGGCTCCCGGGCCGCCACCGACGAGTTCATCGAGGAGAGCGGGGCGCAGCTGCTCCTGCTGCGCATGGACGAAGGCCGAATCGCAGTCAAGCCCTGATCTTCGAGGAGAACACCGTGCACCCGTCCGCCTACAGGCACTGGGAACTCTGCGTCGACCAGTACCTGCCCACCACGGGCCGGCACCGGGTGGTCGACCTGGGTTCGCGTGTGTCCGACCACCAGAGCGTCCCGCACCGGACCCTGTTCAGCCGGCACGGCATCGACGATGTGGGCGTCGACGTGAGCGACGGTCTGAACGTCGAGTCTCAGGTCCCAGGGGGTGGCCTTCGTGACGGCTCCCTCGCGCGGGCACGCCCATGACGCCCAGGACTGCTGGCGCTACTGTCCGGACGGTTTCCGGGCCATGGCCGCCTATTCCGGGCTCAGGCTGGGTGAGGCCTACACCGATTTTCCGCCCACGGCCGGAATTCGGCATAGCTATGCGGATATCGACGCCAAGAACGTCTCTTGGGGTGACTCCGTGGGAGTCTTCCAGAAGCCCAGGAACTATCCCCGGCTCAAGATGTACTTCATCCGCGAGATGACCGTCCGGTGGGCCAACAAGGTCGGCGGCGTCGACTCGGTGCCACTGCCCAGGCCCCTGCCGGCCCGTGCGGACTGGGCGAAGGTCAGGGACGGCACGCTGCACAGTTGAGATCATCGGGCTTGCCGGCGGACCGGCTCACGACCCGCCCGCACCGGCACACCCAGCCGTGCGGGCGGGCCGGGTTGCCCATGACCAGCTGGTGGGCGGCGACGTCCCGGGTGACCACGGAGCCGGCGGCGACCATGGCGTACGCGCCGATCTCGACGCCGCACACGATCGTCGCGTTGGCCCCGAGCGAGGCTCCGGTGAGCACCCGGGTCGGGGTGATCTGCCAGTCGTCCTCGAACGCCCGCGGGCGCAGGTCGTTGGTGAAGACCACGCACGGACCGACGAAGACGCGGTCGCCGAGCTCGACGCCCCGGTAGACCGAGACATTGTTCTGGATCTTTACTCCGGCGCCGACCCGGACACCGGAGTCCACGAACACATTGCGGCCCAGGACGCAGTCCGGGCCGATTTCTGCGTCCTTTCTCAGGTGGGAGTAGTGCCATATCCTGGTACCGGTGCCGAGGGTCACGCCCGCCTCGATCTCCGCCGTTTCATGAATGAATGTCTGCATCTCAGAAACTGTCCTTTCTTTGAGTGTCCGGGGGGGGCGCCGAAATGAATGCTAATGGACGTGGAGCTCCTCTCGGACTGGTCGGCGCCTACGCGCAGGACGTGGCGGAGGCCGACCGCCGGCTGGAGGCGGGAGACCTGCGGGGCAGCGCGCAGTACCTGTGGAAGGCCCTGGCGATCGCCTTCCACCGGGGCGTGCACTTCGACCGGACCGGTTCGCCGCTGGCCGCCGACCCGGCCGGCTTCGTGGAGCCGTTCCGGCTCAGCACGGCCGCCCGCGCCATGGCCGCGCCGCGCGGCCGGGCCGTGCCCGCTGCCCGGGGGCCGGTCGAGGACCGCCCGGCCAGGCTGCTGATCGTCACCGGCGGCAACACCAACTTCGTCGGCGAGATCGAGGCCCGCTACGCCGACGACGAGGGCTTCGAGGTCCGGCACCTGGACCTGGAGGAGGACCCGGAGCTCGCGGTGCGGACCGCCGGCGGCATCACCGTGATGATCGAGAACGCGCTGGGCGGCCGACCCGAGTTCGGCGCGGCGCTCGAGGCGGCGCTCCGGCCGCATCTGGACTGGGCCGACACCGTGTTCATCGACTGGTGCAA
>JBDSTJ010000683.1:0-4453 GCA_039928335.1 Streptosporangiaceae bacterium
CATCCAGTGGCGGCCCGGGCCGGCCCTGGCCTCGGACGGCGCGCAACCCCGCGACCGCGCCCGGACCCTGCGCGGACCCCAACCGGCGGCCGCGCTGAAGATCGGCGACCTGGTTGCCGCTCTGGACGGGCTAGCCCTGCTGGAGCTGGTGCGGGCCGGCGACGAACTCCACGCCGTCGTCGTGGCGGGCGGCCGGTGTCACCGCCTGGAGCTGGGCTCCTCTACCGAGGCCGGACGGGAGGTACGCCTGCTGCTCTTCTCCCTCACCCAGGCGATGCTGCGCGGCGGCTCCCTGCAGCCGGCGCTGGACCCGCTGCTCCGGCGGTTCCGGCAGGTGCTGCGCCGGGCCGGCGAGCGCGAGCTGGTCATCGCCCCCGTGGGCGACCTGCACGCCCTCCCGTGGGCGGCCCTCACCGACCGGCCGTTCACCGTGGTCCCGTCCGCGGCCGCCTGGCTGGGCGCCCAGTGCGTCCGGCGGTCCCACGGCCCGGTCCTGCTCGTGCCCGGCCCCGGCCTGGCCCACGCCGACGCCGAGATCGAGGCGCTCTCGGCGGTTTACCCGGACGCCGAGATCACCACGCGCCCCGCCCTCGCCGGAGCGCGCCTGGTCCACTTCGCGACCCACGGCACGTTCTGCCCGGAAGATGCGCTGCAGTCGTCGCTGGCTCTCGCGGACGGGCCCCTCACCGGCTACGACCTGGACGCCCTGCGACCGGTCCCGCCGACGGTCGTCCTGTCGGCCTGCGACGCCGGCCGGGGCACCGGAGCCCTCGGGCTGGCGAGCGTCCTGCTGAGCATCGGCGCCCGCACCGTGATCGCCCCGGTCACGCCCGTCCGCGACGCCGACTCCCCCGCCTTCATGCACGCCCTGCACACCGCCCTGGCCCAGGGCACACCCCCCGCCCAGGCTCTGGCCGGCCTGCCCCGTCCTCCAGGGGTCCTGGGCTTCCAGTCCTTCGGCGCGGGTTGAGCGGCGTGGAGCTGTGGATCAGGGGCCGATGCCGATGGGACGGGCGGGGTCGGCGACCCATTCGGACCAGGAGCCGACATAGAGGGCGGCGGGGACGCCCGCCAGGGTCAGGGCCAGGACCTCGTGGGAGGCGGTGACACCGGAGCCGCAGTAGACACCGACGTCGGCGGCATCGGTCGCGCCGAGTTCGGCGAAGCGCTCCCGAAGGAGCCGCGGCGGCAGGAACTTGCCGTCGACGCCGACGTTGCCCCAGGTCGGGGCGCTGGTCGCACCGGGGATGTGGCCGGCGACGGGGTCAACGGGCTCGACCTCACCGCGGTAACGCTCAGCTCCCCGGGCGTCCAGCAGGACCCCGGCCTTGGCCAGGGAGGCCGCCCCGTCGGCGTCCAGGACCGGGAGCCTGCCGGGTCTGGCGACGAAGTCCCCGGTCCGTGCGGGCCGCTCGTCGGCGGTGACGGCGTGGCCGTCGGCGACCCAGGCGCGGTAGCCGCCGTCCAGGACCTGGACGCGTTCGTGGCCGAAGTAGCGCAGGCACCACCAGGCACGGGCCGCGGCGGTCGCGTCGGCGTCGTCATAGACCACGACGAGGGTGCCGGCGGAGACCCCGGCCCGACGCATGGCCTGCTGGAAGGCCTCGGCGTCGGGCAGCGGATGCCTGCCGCCGAAGCCGGGCTCCCCGGCCAGCTGGGAGTCCAGGTCGACGAAGACCGCACCGGGCAGGTGACCGGCCCGGTAGGCCTCGATCCCCGGAGGCCCCGCCAGATGCCAGCGCACGTCCAGGATCACGGTGTCGGTGAGGTTGCGCGCCAGTGTCCGCGCGTCGATGAGGGGCTGCACACCACCAGTCTGACCACTCATGCCTGGTAGGCCAAGAGCGGGACGAGCTGCTCGGCGGGAACCAGCGAGCCGTGCATTCCCACGAGCGAGGACTCCAGCGGCTCGGCCCGGGTCGCGACAATCGCCAGATCGGTGCGCGGGATCGCGACGACGTCGCCGATCCGGTCCATGAGCTGCGGTGCGACCGGGCCGAAGCAGCCTTCGGCCACGGCCTCCTCCCGGGACAGCACCCAGGCGCGATCGCCGAGTTCGGCCCGCCAGGCGGCGAGCACGTCGTGGGCCGCGCCGGGTTCGGCGTACAGGTACCGGGCGCGGGCCTCACCGCCCAGCAGCGCGAGGCCTTCGCGCAGCGCGGGTGTGGCATCGACGTCGACCCGGTCGGCCGGGTTGGTCATGCCGTGGTCGGCGGTCACATACAGCGCGGTACCGGCCGGGAGGATGCCGGCGAGCCGCTCGGCCAGCAGGTCGACGAAGCGCAGCTGGTGCCGCCACGTCGGGGAGCCCGCCCCGTACAGGTGCCCGGTGGAGTCCAGGTCGCAGTGGTAGACCGTGACGTGCGCCCGGCCGGTCAGGGCGTCCTCGGCGCGGGCCACGAGCTGGCCGAGACTGTCGGCGGGCGTGTACCGCGAACCACGGGTGATCGCCTCGTTGAAGTCACTCCCGGCGTAGCTCCCGGCCGCGATATAGCTGGAGGCCACCCCGGCCGCGTTGGCCCGCTCGTACACCGTCGGCTGGGCCTGGAACACCCTCGGGTCGGTCCGGCCCTGGTCCCAGCGCAGGCAGTTGAGCAACCGGCCCTCGCCGGGCAGCGCCACCTGGTAGCCGAACATCCCGTGCGAGCCCGGCGGCAGGCCGGTCGACAGGGAGCTGAGGCTGGTCGCCGTGGTGGCCGGGAAGCCGGCGGTGAGCGGGCGGCCGGGCAGTGAGCTCAGGAACGGGGCCTGGTCGGCGTGCTCGCCGAGCAGCTCCCAGCCGAGCCCGTCGATCAGGAGCACACAGGCGCGCGGCAGTTCCGGCAGGCCCAGCGGATTGGCCCCGCCGGGCACGCCCAGCGAGGTCAGCACCGACGACGACAGGTCCGCCAGGGAGGCCTGCCCGTAGCGCGGGACCGGGATCACCGGGTGGTGGCCTCGGTCACGGCGCGCGCGAAGCTCAGCACCTGGGCGACGGCCTCGGCCCCGTCCGCGGCCTCGCTGACCCGGACCGACAGGTCGTCGCCGGTCACGGTGCCGGTGTAGCCGTGGTCGGCGTCGCAGCTCTCGTCGCCGCAGCCGGCCGGTTCCAGGTCGACGTGGGCGATCACGCCCCAGCCGAGGGTGAGCACCACCTCGGTGGGCTGGACGCCCGGGGCGTAGTTCGCGGGCTTGGGCACGACCCGGGTGACCGCGACGGAGTTGATCCGGTCCAGCCGTACGGTCTCGGTCGTCGTCGAGGCGTGCGGTTCGGGAACGGTCTCGCTCGGCGGGTACTCGTCGGTGTGGCAGACCAGCAACCGGGTCGCGGACAGCACCAGAACGGTCACGTGCCGCCTGACCTCCATCGCCGGATCGAAGGTGGCCTCGTGGTGGACCACGAAGGCCTCCACCGACTCCGATCCCAGCGCGGACTCGACGGCGTCGGCGACCAGTGCCGGATAGTAGCCGCTGCGTTCGATGGCCGTACGCAGCCCGTGGTCGTCCTTCGCTCGGGTATCCCTCATCCCCCCATCCTGCCCTGTCAGAGCCTCCTCCCGCACCTGGCCTGGCCCTAACCTCACACTCGGCCGGAAGATCGACAGTTTTCGCGGTGATGATCTTGTGGCCGGGAGCGAACGGCGTCTCAGAGCCGGCGGGGGGCCAGCTCGGGGCGTGGGCCCACCGGACGCTCCAGCCGGAGCTTGGCGGAGCCGACGACCACCCCGGACCCCCCGGCCAGGACCGGGTCCAGCTCCAACCTGGCGACCTCGGGAAGGTCGGCCCCCAGCTGCGACACCCGCAGGAGCAGCTCCTCCACCGACCCGATGTCGACCGGGTCCGCGCCCAGGTGGCCGAACAGGAGCGGGGCCATCCGTACGGCCCGTACCATCTCCGCGGCCTCCACCTCGGTCAGCGGGGCCAACCGGTAGGCGCGGTCGTCCAGGAGCGCGGCCGCCACGTCGGCCAGCCGGAAGGTGATCACCGCGCCGAACGACGGGTCCTCCTGGGTGACGATGTGCAGGCCGACTCCCGCTCCCCCGGACCCGGTGACCTCGACGCCATAACAGGCGAGCAGTTCGGCGGCGTCGGCCCCGCCGTCGGTCAGCCAGCGGGCGACGAGTCCTCTGGCCCGCTCCCTGTCGATGCCGGCCGGCTCGGGGACCCGGCCCTGGGGACGCCGCCGCCAGGAGGCGTAGCGGGTGGCGTAGGCCAGTGCCCGGACCGCGTCCTCGGGAGCAGGATAGGACGGGACCGAGCCGGGGCCCGCCTCCCCTTCCGGAGTGAGGACGCGCAGGTCGGGGGTCATGCCCTTGAGGCCGAGATAGGTCGCCACGACCGGCTTGTCGCCCTTGCCCGCGGCACCGACGATTGCGGCCGCCACTGATTCCCGGCCGGGCCGGGCACCGGAGACGAGCTCGGCCCCGCCCATCACCGGGGGCGTGTAGAGCGCGACGACCGCGTCCACGGCGGG
>JBDSTJ010000684.1:0-3777 GCA_039928335.1 Streptosporangiaceae bacterium
GTGAGCGGCAGGTGCTCGCGGTGAACACCACGGACCAGCAGGTCTCGGCGACCGCCGGCGACCTCGAACTCGACCTCAAGCCCTACGAAGTCAGGTGGATCGATCGATGAGCGCTGACCTGGTCGGCATCGATTTCTGGGCGCAGCCGCCCGCGCTGCGGCATGCGGAGTTCGCCCGGCTGCGCTCCCTGGACGGCCCGGTGTTCTTTCCTGAGCCGCGGATCCCCCTGGTCAGGGCCGGAAAAGGCTTCTACGCCCTGGTCCGGCACGCTGATGTCGTCGAGGTCAGCCGCAACGCCAAGGTCTTCTCCAGCGAGCCCGCCGCCACCTCGCCCGAACCGCCTCCGTGGATCGCGTGGCTGTTCGGCCGTCCGATGGTCAACATGGACGACCCGCGGCACGGCCGGCTGCGCCGCATCGTGTCCCGCGCGTTCAGCCCCCGGATGCTGGCCGGGATCGAGGCGGAGATCCAGGCGACCGCCACCCGGATCGTGGACGACCTCGAACGCGACGGGCCGACCGACTTCGTCGAGCAGGTCGCGGCCCGCCTGCCGATCCACGTGATCTGCGCCCTGATGGGGATCCCGCCGGAACAGCGTCCCTACGTCCTCAAGCGCATCGACGTCATGACGGAGTACTCCGGGGTGCGCGGCTCGCTGTTCTCCCCGCGCACCCTCCGGTTGCTGCTCGGCAACCTCAGGGCCATCGTCGACCTGCACCGCCTGGTCGCCCGGATGGGCCGGGAGCGGCGCGGAAACCCCCAGGACGACCTGGTCTCGGCGCTGGTCAACGCCAACCCCGACGGGGAGGCTCTGACCGACCGCGAGCTCGGCTCCTTCTTCGACCTGCTGCTCGTGGCCGGCAACGAGACGACCCGCAACGCCCTGGCGCACGGCGTCAAGCTCCTCACCGACAACGCGGCCCAGCGTGAACTCCTGCTCGAGGACTACGACGCCCGCATCGGCGGCGCCATCGAGGAGATCGTCCGCTGTGTCTCGCCGATCATCCAGTTCCGCCGGACCCTGCTGGAGCCTTACACCGTGAACGGCCACCGCCTGGCCGCCGGCGACAAGGTCGTCATGTTCTACCTGGCCGCCAACCGCGACCCCGCGGTCTTCAGGAACCCCGACGCCTTCGACATCACCCGCTCCCCGAACCCGCACGTGGGCTTCGGCGGCCCCGGTCCCCACCTGTGCCTCGGCGCCAACCTCGCCCGGATGGAACTCAAGATCATGTTCCGCGAGCTCTACACCCGTCTGCCCGGCCTCCGCACCACCGCCGAGCCCGAGCTCCTCCTGTCCAATTTCGACAACGGCGTCCTCCACCAGCCCTTCACGTTCTGAGCAGGGCGTAGGCACCCGGTGCTCAGGTCACTCGTCAAAGAGCCAGTCCTCGTTCTCGTGGGCGGTGGCGGCGGCGACCACGGCGGCCTCGTGGACGGGGCGGCGGAGGTAGGCCGCGCCGAGCATGGCGGCGCAGATGAGGGCCACGACGACGGCGCCGCCGCCCGGGGACCAGACATGAAAGATGATCATGAGCTGGGCTACCAGGGTGAGCAGGCAGAGGGAGCCCGCGGCGCCGACCATGGAGCGGCCCAGGGGGTCCAGGCCGGGAAGGACCAGCGCGAAGCAGACCGCCGGGAGGACCAGCAGCGGGATGAGCAGCAGAGCGGTCACACGCCCCTCCCGAGCCTGTCGAGGACCTTCATGATGAACGACGGGGGGACGCCCAGGGCGACCACCACGGCGAGCAGGGCGCGGGCGTCCAGGGGGCGTCTGAGCATGGTGCGGGCCGACCATGTGAGGGCCGCGGCCCGGTTCTTCTGGACGGCCTCGGCGAAGGCGACCTTGCCGGCCCAGTGGGCGAAGCCGGCCCGGGTGAAGTCGTAGCGGGGGAGCAGCCACTGGACGGCGGAGGAGATCAGCGGGGCGTTCTGCAGGACCGAGAAGTACGAGCCCTTGTGCCAGCGGATTCCGACGCCGATGAGCTGGAGGTTGCGCACCGGGGTCCTGGCCGAGGCCCGGAGCAGGAACTCGTAGTCCTCGCCGTAGCTGCCCGGGATCTCCTCGTCGAACAGCAGACCGGCCGAGCGCCGCACGACGATACCGGACGGGTGGAGCTGGGGCATGTGCCCACCGAGGAGCTGCCTGAAGGTCACCTGGGTCAGCGGGATCGAGCGGTCGATCTCCAGGTCGGGGCCGAACAGGCGCAGGCCACAGCAGACGACCTCGGCCTCGGGGAAGTCGGTCAGGACGGCGGCCTGGGCGAGCATCTTGCCGGGCAGCCACAGGTCGGTGTCGTCGCAGAAGGCGACGAGTTCGGTGTCGGCCGCGACGGCGCCGCTGTTGCGGGCCCCGGCCGCGCCGGGGGTCCGGGAGTTGGCGATGGCCCGTACGGGGCGCAGCGTGTCGTCGGAACCGATCGCCTGGTCCGGTGCGCTGCGGTCGAACACGACGATCGCACCGAGCACACCGGGATAGTCCTGGCCTCGGATCGCCGCCAGGGTCTCCTGGAGGAGCTCGGGCCGGTCGCGGGTCGGGATGACGACGCTGACGGACGGCCAGGACGGCTCAGGCCCGCTCATCCGCCACCTCCCAGATAGACGAAACGCTCGACGATGATGGCGATCAGGCCGATGAGCAGCGGGAAGGCGAGCACGCTGAAGGGACGCAGCCGCCGGTACTCCCCGGGTTCGAGCCTGATCCGGCGGAGCTCGCGCAGGGTCAGCACGCAGAGCAGGACCGGGAGGTAGATCAGGCCCGCGGGGGTCCACGGGCTGATCCCGATGGTGAGGCTGCCGCCCTCGGGCTGGACGGGCGTGGGGCCCGGAGCGGGGGTGGCGAGCTTGTAGACGGCCGCGTCGGGGCCGGCGTAGACCCGGGTGAAGAGCGGTGACCGATCGAGGGTCTGCCGCAGCGTCGTGCCCCAGTTGGCCGCCAGCCCGAAGTTGAGCGTCTGGTAGGTCTCGTTGGTCCTGGACGTGTAGAAGTAGCTGTTGGGCTCGCCCATGGCCGCCACGATCTGGTCGACGGTGGGCTTGCGGGTCGCGAGCGTCGTCTTGTCGGCCTCGAAGTACTTCTCGTCCTGGTCGAACAGCAGGTTCCGGAACTGGAACCGTTCGAAGTAGCGGTAGCCCCAGGGGCCCTGCGGGTTCTGGCTGGCAGCCTGCTGGGCGTCCGGATTGCCCTTGAGGTCCAGGATCTCCCCGCTGGCCCACACGACCGTCACCGGCCCCCTGGCATCGCTGATCATCGAGTCGAAGGCCGTCAGCTCGTTGGGCCTGACCTGCTCGAACGCCTCGTTCCCATACCGTACGACCAGGAAGCCGCCGAGCAGGGCCAGGGCGAACGAGGCGGCGACGACCGAGGGCAGGAAGCGCCGGAACCGCAGCCGCCACGGCCCGGCCTTCACCACCGGCACCGGCTTGGGGTCGGGGAAGAAGGCGTAGGCGGCGAGGAACACCGCGCCGGGCAGCATGAAGAAGTAGGTGCGCAGCGCGATCTCGCCGCCGTAGCTCTGCAGCCCGAACGAACTGATCGGCACCACCAGCAGGATCAGCGCGACCCGGTCGTCGATGCCCCGGGACCGCCGCCGGACCAGCCCGATCCCGGTCAGCGCCACCACGAGCAGCACCAGATAGATCCGCAGGTTCTGGATGTCGTGCAGGGCGGGGTCGGAGCCGCGCACCATCCGGCCGCTGGTGCTCTTGAGGATCGTGTCGATGGGGTTGCCGGATCCGGCGAACAGCGGCTGCTGCGGGCTGGCCGTCCAGTAGGCG
>JBDSTJ010000685.1:0-6235 GCA_039928335.1 Streptosporangiaceae bacterium
CCGGCACGACCACAACGGGCCACTCCAACCCCTTGGAGGCGTGCACGGTCAGCAGTTTCACGCTGTCGGTCTCGCCGACCCGGCCCGCCTGCAGGCCGAACTCCTCGGCCTCGGCCGCGGTCAGGAACGCCAGGAAGGCGCTGAGGGTGGGGTCCTCGGCGTCGCCGGCGAAGGACGCGGCGGCGTCGATGAAGGCGTCGATCTGCGCGCGGGCCGTGACCGGGTCCAGACCGGACCGGGCCGCGACCTCGATGTCGAGGCCGAGGGTCCGCTCCACCTCGGTCATCAGGTCGGGCAGCGGCAGGCCGGCCTGCCTGCGCAGCTGCCGGAGCTCGTCGCGCAACCGCCGCAGCCGCTGGAACCCCTCGACCGAGTACGCCCGCTGTTCGCCCAGGTCGTCCAGGGCGTCGACCAGGCTGCCGGTCTCCTCACCCAGCTCCCGGACGAGCTGGCGCAGCGGGTCGTCGTCGGCCGGCACCGCCCGGTCCTGGACCTCCTCGTGGTGGGTGACGTCCCGCCGGACCTCCCGGGCCAGCTCCCGCGCCCGCCGCCCGAGCGCCACCAGGTCCCGGGGCCCGATCCGCCAGCGCGGGCCGGTCAGCAGCCGGGCCAGCGACGCCCCCGCGGTCGGGTCGTGCAGCACCCGCAGCGTCGCCACGACGTCCTGGACCTCGGGCACGGTCAGCAGGCCGCCGAGCCCGACGACCTCGACCGGGATGCCACGCTCCTCCAGCCGCTGCCGGATCAGCGTGAACTGCGACCGTTTGCGGGCGAGCACCGCGACGTCGGAGTACCTGAGCTTCTCCTCCCACGCGCCGCCGTCGGGTGCGAGGTCGCTGCCGAACAGGCTCTGGATCCGGTGCGCGATCCGGTCGGCCTCCTCCTCGACGGTCAGGAGCAGTGCGCACTCGACCCGTCCCCGGCCGACCTTGCCGGACCCCGCGGTCAGCGGCGACACCCGCTTCATCTCCGACCGGAGCTCCTCCTGGACCCGGGCGGCCGCGTCGAGGATCATCTCGCCGTTCCGGAAGCTCCGGGTCAGCTCGGTCATCGGGGCCTGCCGGGCCGGCGAGAGCGGGAAGTCCTCGGGGAACCGCATCAGGTTGCCCGCCGACGCCCCCCGCCAGCCGTAGATCGACTGGCAGGGATCGCCGACCGCGGTGACCGCGTGGCCGCCGCCGAACAGCGACTTCAGCAGGACGAGCTGGGCGTGGCTGGTGTCCTGGTACTCATCCAGCAGCACCACCGAGTAGCGCGACCGCTCGACCAGCCCCACCTCGGGGTGGCGGGAGGCGATCCGGGCCGCGAGGGACATCTGGTCGCCGTGGTCGACGATCTCGCGTTTGGCCTTGGCCGCCGAGTAGGCCTCGATGAGCGGCATCAGCTGTTCGCGCACGCCCTGCTTGGCCAGGATGTCCCGCTGCGCCTTGAGCGGCTTGTCGAGCAGGTCGTACTGCGCCCTGAGCCACAGCCCGACCCGCTGCACGTCCACCGGGCCGCGCAGGTGCTCCGCCAGGTCGCCCGACAGCTCGATGACCGCCTTGGTGACCGTGTCCGGGGCCCACTCGATCAGGTCCATCGGCCCGTCGTAGGAGTCCACGACCCGGGTCGCGATCTGCCAGGCGACCGCCGGCGAGATCAGTCGCATGGTCGGCTCCAGCCCCTCGCGCAGCGCGTGGTCGCCGAAGAGCCGGGCGGCGTAGGAGTGGTAGGTCGACACGGTCGGCTCGCCGTCCAGGACCGCCGGGTCGATCAGGTCGGGGTGCTCGCGCAGCCCTTCGAGGCGACGGCGGACCCGCTCGGCGAGCTCGGCCGCGGCCTTGCGGGTGAAGGTGAGTCCGAGCACCCGCTCCGGCCGGACGAACCCGTTGGCGACCAGCCACAGGACCCGCGCGGCCATCGTCTCGCTCTTGCCCGACCCCGCCCCGGCGACCACGGCCATCGGCGCGAGCGGCGCCTGGATCACCCGGGCCTGTTCCTCGGTCGGCGGCGGGAGGCCGAGCCGGGAGGCGAGTTCGCCGGGAGTGATGTCCATGGAACCTCCCAGGTTACCTAGGTCCCGACCTGCCCGCCGTTCTCGTGGACGGGACAGCAGGACTGGACCGGGCAGGTACGGCATTTGTCGTTGGCGGTGGCCTTGAAGACCTCCGAGGCCATCCCGGTGGCGACGATCTCGATGAGCTTCCTGGGCCACTCGGGATCGGGGTCGTCCTTCGGCGGCGGCTGGGCCTGCTCGCGGGCCTTGGCGGTGAACGCGGCCTTGCCGAGCTGGACGAGCTTGGCCCCGCCGGGCTCGACCAGACCGTGCCGTTCGAACGCGCCGAGCATGACGGCGTACTGGTAGACGCCGAGCTGCGGGTTGCGGGCGAGGTCCTCGGGGGCCACCGGCGAGCCACCGGTCTTGAGGTCGATGATCACACCGCGCCCGTGAGCGTCGCGTTCGGCCCGGTCGATCCGGCCCCGGATCACGACCCGGCCGAGGTCGACCTTGAACGACTCCTCCAGCGCGACGATCTCGTTGGGGTTGTCGCGGTGCCAGGTCATGAACTTGCCGACCATGGTCGAGGCCTGCCGGCGCTGCTTCTCGGAGTACCAGGCGCTGCGGAAGTCCAGCTCGCTCCAGATCTCGTCGAGCCGCCGCGCCACGTGCTCGTCGGCGACCGCCTCGGGGCCCGAGGCCATCTCGGCGACCGCGTGGATGACCTTGCCCATCGTGCTGTACTCGTTGGCCCCGCCCTCCTGCGCGCCGACGGCCGAGGCCAGCAGCCAGCGCAGCCCGCAGGTGGTGAACGTCTCGACCTGCGACGGCGAGATCGTGATCTTCTCGTCCGCGTCGAAGGCCGGCCCGGCGTCGGACAGGGACGTGATCGCGTACCAGTTCTCCGGCCGGGACCCGCGCACGCTCGCCCGCGCCAGCCGAGCCAGGTGCGCCGCCGAGGCCCGCCGGACCGCGTCCGGCCGGGACGGGTCGGTGATCACTGAGCGGAGGTCGGCGACGAGCGCGGGCAGCGACAGCCAGCGGCGTTTCTCGTCCAGCTGGGACTCCTCGAGCGCGCCCGGCTTCAGTTCGTTGAGGAACCGGGACGGCCGGTCCTCGGTGTCGGAGCCGCCGACGGCCGTGACGACGAGGCGTTTGCGCGCCCGGGTGGCCGCGACGTAGAACAGCCGCCGCTCCTCGGCCATCAGCTTGGCCGAGACCATCGCCCCGGAGTGGTCGCCGTCGAGGTCACGGCTCTCGATCAGTTCCTCGACGCCGAGCAGCGACCCGCGCAGCCGCAGGTCGGGCCAGAGCCCCTCCTGCACGCCCGCGACGATCACCACGTCCCATTCGAGGCCCTTGGACCGGTGCGCGGTGAGGATCCTGACGGTCTCGCCGTCGGGCGACCGCTCCGCGAGGGTGTCCCCCGCGATCTCGTGCGAGGACAGGTCCTCCACGAACAGGACGGACCCCGCCTTGGGCAGCCGGTCCACGAACCTCGCCGCGTGGTCGAACAGCGCCACGACGGCGTCGAGGTCGCGGTCGGCGGCCGCGCCGCGCTGGCCGCCCTTCTTGCTGTCGGCCAGCCACTGCTCGGCGAGGCCGCTCTCCTGCCAGACCGCCCACAGCACGTCCTCCGCCGACCCGGCCGTCTCCCTCGCGGTGCGCAGCAGGTCGGCGATGCGTTCGGCCGGGGCCTTGACCTTGTCGTGCACGAGGATGAGCTCGCGTGAGTCGTTGAGTGAGGCCACGAGCAGCTCGTTGAGGTGCCGGTCGCCCCGGGCGAGCTCCTCGAGGTCTCGCAGCGCGCGCTTGAGCCTGCGCATGCCGAGCGCGTCCGCACCGCCCAGCGGCCCCGTCAGCAGCTCGTCGGCGACCACCTCGTCGAGGTAGCCGGGTTTGAGGGCGGCGAGCAGCAACACGATGAACGGGCGTACGGCCGGCTCGGCGTACAGCGGCAGCTCGTCGCCCGCGACCGTGACCGGCACGCCCGCCTGCACCAGCGCCCGGCGCAGCACCGGCACCTGCTGCACCCCGCGGATCAGCACCGCGCACCTGCTCCACGGGATCCCGTCCAGCAGGTGCGCCCGGCGCAGCTCGTCGGCGATCAGCGCCGACTCCTGGGAGACACTGTCGGCGACGACGACCCGTACGTCCGTGCCCTCTCCCATGCCCTCCTCCGTGCCCCCTCCCGTGCCCTCGCCCGTGACGGGCACGAGCGCGCGGTGCTCGACCCGCCCCGGCAGCCGCCGCGCGATCCGCCGGGAGGCCGCCAGGATCTCCGGGCCCATCCGGCGGCAGTCCCGCAGTGCCACCACGGGCGAATCCGAGCCGTCGCGCTGGGCGAACCGGGTCGGGAACTCCAGGATCCCGTGCACATCCGCGCCCCGGAAGCCATAGATCGCCTGGTCGGGGTCGCCGACGACGACCAGGTCACGGCCGCCGCCCGCGAGGCGTTGCAGCAGCTTCTCCTGGGCCGGGTCGGTGTCCTGGTACTCATCGACGAACACGACGTCGTAGGCGTCGCGTTCACGCCGTGCGGTCTCCTCGTCGTCGAGCAGCCCGGCGGCCTCGCGGATGATCTCGGCGTAGTCGTAGGACGGGATCGGGTCGAGGTCGAAGCGCATCGCGTAGCGGTGCATGAAGTGGGCGATGGCCGGCCAGTCGTCGCGTCCGGACTGCCGCCCCAGGTCGTAGAGCTCCTGCGGTCCGATCTCGCGTTCGGCGGCCCGCAGGCAGAAGTCGCGCAGCTCGTCGGCGAAGCCGCGGGTGCCCAGCGCGGGCCTGAGCCTTTCTGGCCAGCCCCTGGCACCGTCCTCGAGTTCGCCGGCGAGCAGCCGCCTGACCTCCAGGAGCTGCTCGGGTCCGGTGAGCAGGCGCGGCGCCTCGCCGCCGGCCTGCACGGCGGCGCGGCGCAGCAGCGCCCAGGCGTAGGAGTGGAAGGTCAGCGCGAGCGGCGTCCTGGTCGTCCGGCCCAGCCGGCCGGTGATGCGGTGCCGGAGCTCCTCGGCGGCCTTGCGGCTGAAGGTGAGGACCAGGACCCGTTCGGGGTCGGCACCCCGGTTGTCGATCCGGTCGACGACCGCCTCGACGATCGTGGTGGTCTTGCCGGTCCCCGGGCCCGCGAGCACGAGCATCGGGCCGCCCGCATGGTCGACCACCCGCTGCTGCTGCTGATCCAGCACAGGCGGCTGGGTCGCGGCAGGGCTGCCGCGACGTACGAGCCGATAGGGAGCGCAAGACACTCCTGTGATTGGACCAGAAGATCTCCTGTGGTTTGACCACAACACTCCGATCCCCGCACACCGGAAGTACTTGACCAAGGGAAACCGCAGGGGTCCGGACGCGGCCCCCGCTGTCCAAGCACATCGGCCGGCCCCTCGGCTGACTTGCCAGAGTGGCAACGAAGTTTGTCAGCTCGGCCTCTTCTGGGTGAGAGTACAGGCATGAGCGAACACCAGCACCAGCACCAGCACCAGCCTTTCGACCCTGCAGACGTCCTGGACAAGGGCTTCTGGGACGAGCGCTACCGGAGCGGCCCGGCCCTGTGGAGCGGGCAGCCCAACCCGCAACTCGTCACCGAGGTCGCCGGACTCAGGCCCGGGACCGCGCTCGACATCGGCTGCGGCGAGGGAGCGGACGCGATCTGGCTGGCCGACCAGGGCTGGCAGGTCACCGCGACCGACATCTCGGTCGTCGCCCTGGACCGGGCCGCCGGCCACGCCGGAGACAGGAAGATCACCTGGGTCCAGGGCGACATCACCGACTGGACCCTGGACACCACCTACGATCTGGTCTCCGCCCACTTCATCCACGCCGACCGAACCGAACGCGAGGCGTTCCAGCGCAGGTTCGCCTCGGCGGTCGCGCCGGGCGGGAGCCTGCTGGTCGTCGGCCATCACCCCGCCGACCTGGAGTTCCGCCTCGGCCGACCCGACCTGACCGGCTTCATGTTCACCGCGCAGGACGTCGCCGCCCTGCTCGACCCGGCCGAGTGGGAGATCGTGACCTGCGAGAACCGGCCAAGGACCGTGGACGACCCCGACGGCGCGGCCGTCACCGTCCTGGACTCGACCCTCCGGGCCCGCCGCCGCTGACCTGTCAGCTCGGTCCAGATCGGTCCAGATCGGTCCAGGTCGGTCAGGTCGGTCAGGTCGGGACGGTGATCTTGCGGAACGCGTCGGCGGCCAGCCGCACCAGGTGCTCGGCGGTGCCGATGCCGTACTCCAGCGAGGAGTTGTGGCTGGTCATGACCGC
>JBDSTJ010000686.1:0-5185 GCA_039928335.1 Streptosporangiaceae bacterium
CCGGTTCGACACCGTCGGGGCGCTCGGCCTGACGGCCTTCCTGGTCTGCTTGCTCCTGGCGGCCACCAAGGCCTCGGCCTGGGGCTTCACCTCCCCCACGACCCTGGGCCTGCTCGCGGCCGCACTCCTGACCGGCCTGGCCTGGGGCTGGTACGAGCTGCGTGTCGGCAAGCCCCTGATCGACCTGCGGGTCTCGGCCCGGCCGACCGTCCTGTTCGCCAACCTCGCCGCGATGTTCATCGGCTTCGCCTTCTACGCCAACTCCCTGGCCACCGCGCAGCTCGTCCAGGAGCCCAGGTCCACCGGCTACGGGCTGGGGGTCTCGATCGTGGTCAGCGGGATGTGCCTTCTGCCCGGCGGGCTCTGCATGGCCGCGCTGTCGCCGGTGTCGGCACGGATCTCGATGACGCGCGGCCCCAAGACCACGGTCGCCGTGGCGGCTGCCGTGATCGCAGTAGGCTATGGCGTGCGTTTCTTCACGAGCCACCAGCTTTGGACGATCATCTTGGGGGCAACCGTCGTCGCCGCCGGAACCGGCCTGGCCTACTCCGCCCTCCCCCTGCTGCTCATGCAGGACGTCCCGCTGAGCGAGACCGCCGCCGCCAACGGCCTCAACACGCTCATGCGCATGATCGGCCAGTCGATGTCGAGCGCGGTCAGCGCGGCGGTCCTGGCCGGGCTCACCATGAACGTGGGCGGTCGGACCGCGCCCACCCTGCACGCCTACCTGGTCATCTTCATGTTCGCGGCGGCCGGGGCGGTCATCGCACTGCTGCTCACCCTGCTGGTACCGACCAGGACGGCGAAGCCGAAGGTCCTGGTTCCGGCATGACCAGCAGGGCCGCCATCCTCAGGGCTGCGCGCCGGGCCTTCGCCCTGCACCCCTACGCCGTGGTGACGCTGCGCGGGATCGCCGCCGACGCCGGGGTCAGCGCCGCCCTGATCGTCAAGCACTTCGGTGGCAAGGAGCAGCTGTTCGAGGCCGTCGCGGACTTCGGTCCCGACACCGATCTGCTGTTCGAGGCGCCCCGTGAGCGGCTCGGCCGCCATCTGGTCGAGGCCGTGCTGACCGCGCGCCGGGTCGACAACTCCAGCCCGCTCCTGCGGGTCGTCTTCGGCATCGGGGCCGGCGACGAGCGAGCCCTGCTGCTGGAACGGTTCCGGGACCAGGTCACCGACCGGCTCGAGGCCCTGCTCGGCGGGGCCGACGCCGCCCTGCGCGCCGAACTGGTCCTCGGTCAGCTGTTGGGGCTGGCCTCGATGCTCAGCATCCACCGTGAGGGGGCCGTGGCCGCGGCCGAGATCGACAAGGTCGCAGAACTGTACGCCCCTGGCCTCCAGGCGCTGATCGACGCCTGATCGCCATGCGTGTCGGCTAATTGCCATTGCGGTACTAGAGTTGGACTTGTAGTCCGAAACGGGGACGTGAACTGATGGCTGAGATTTCTGAGCGGTTGCTGAGAGAGGCGACCCGGCTCTTCGCCGAAAAGGGCTTTGACGGAACCTCGGTGCAGGAGATCGTGTCGGCGGCCGGCGTGACCAAAGGCGCCATGTACCACTATTTCTCCTCCAAGGACGATCTGCTGTTCGAGATCTACCACCGGGTGCTCACCCTGCAGATGGCCCGCCTCGAATCCTTCGCCGGCGGACCCGGGACGCTGGAGGAACGCCTGCGCGGAGCGGCCGGCGACGTGATCGACACCAGTCTGCTGCACCTGGACGAGCTCAAGGTCTTCTTCCACTCCCTGCACCTGCTGCCGGCCGACCGCAGGGCCACCGTGCGGGCTCAGCGGCGGCAATATCACGACCTGTTCTGCTCACTGGTCGAGGAGGGCCAGCGGTCCGGTGACTTCCGTGCCGACATCCCGGCCGACGTCGCCGTCCAGTACTTCCTCAGCGCACTCAACCTGATCGGGACCTGGTACCACCCGGGCGGCCGGCTGCACAGCGACGCCGTTGGCCGAGCCTATGTGGATTTGTTGTTCGACGGCCTCAGGAAATGATCATACCGACCAGACGGTATGGGCCCCCGGCACTCTTGCATTGACCCCGACGGCGACATATGTTCCAGCCCACCGGGAACATCAGGAGCTGCGATGACCTCCACCCCCTCGCTCGCCCCCCGCCTCTGGAACCGCGAAGTCTCGTCCTACCCGGACAACAGCAGGCGCTACCTCTACCTCGGCATCGTGGTCCTCGCCACGATCTCGCTGTACTACCAGCTCTACGTGGTGTTCGCGGTCGCGACGCCGATCATCACCCACTACGACATGAGCTTCACGTACTTCATCTACGTGTCCGTGGTCGGCAACCTCATCGGCGCGTTCGCCTCACTGCTGGCGGGTCTCGGCGACCGCTGGGGCCGCGCCAACATGGTGATCTACGGCCTGCTGATCACCGGGCTGCTCGTCACGTTCGCACTGCCCAACGCCCCCAACAAGGAGATGTTCCTGCTCCTGTCGGCCGTGGTCGGCTTCGTCGAGGGAATCATCCTGGTCGCCACCCCCGCCCTGGTCCGGGACTTCTCACCCCAGCTGGGCCGGGCCACCGCGATGGGCTACTGGACGATGGGACCGGTGATCGGCAGTCTGGTCGTCACGGTCGTCACCAGCAACACCTTCCACGGCTCCACCACCTGGCAGGACGAAATCGTCTACTCCGGCATCTCCGGCCTGGTCGTCTTCGTGATCGCCCTCGTCGCGCTCAGGGAGCTGTCGCCGCGGCTCCGCGACCAGATCATGGTCAGCCTGCGCGACCGTGCGGTGATCGAAGCACGGGCCAAGGGCCTGGACCCCGAGGCCGCGCTCCGGGGCAGTTGGCGGCAGATGCTCAGGCTGGACGTGGTCGGCTCGGCCTTCGCGATCAGCGTGTTCCTGCTGCTCTACTTCGCTGCGGTCGGCTCTGCGGTGATTTACTTCACGACGGTGTTCGGCTACTCGGTGTCGCGCGCCAACGCCGTCCTCAACTGGTACTGGGCCGCCAACGCGGTCAGCCTCGTCGTCGTCGGTCTGCTGTCGGACCGGCTCAGGGTGCGCAAGCCGTTCATGCTCGTGGGCGCGCTCGCCTCAATCGTCGTGTTGGTCCTGTTCGCGCTGCGCGCGACCGAACCGAGCACCGGCTACTACCACTTCGCGTTCCTGGTGGTCGGGATCGGCATCACCGGCGGCATCACCTATGCGCCGTGGATGGCGGGCTTCACCGAGACCGTGGAGAAGCACAACCCCGCCGCGACCGCCACCGGCCTGGCCATCTGGGGCTGGATCATCCGGATCGTCGTGTCGGTGTCGGCGGCCTGTCTGCCACTGGTGGTGACGAGCGCGACGCCACTGGTCAACCACGGCGCGCAGGTTCAGGAGGCGCTGAAGGAGGCCGGTCCGGCGGCAGCCCTCGCCCAGGCGCACGCGGACGTCCTCGGTGAGCTCGCCAAGTCCCCGGCCGACCCGGCCCTCCAGCAGCAGGCGGCGGTGGCGCTCGGCGGCCCGGACAAGCTCGCTCTGGTCGTGGCGGCCGCTCCACAGCTCGCGATCCTGCAGAAGTACGGACCCGAGGTGGCGGAGGCGAACGAGAAGAACCCCTCCCAGTGGCAGCACTGGTTCTGGATCTGTCTCGGTGGCGAGGTGCTCTTCCTCCCGTTCATCTTCGTGATGGCCGGGCGGTGGAGTCCCCGCAAGGCCCGGGAGGACACCGAGGCCCACGAGGCGGCGATGGCCGAACAGCTCCGCGGACTCGCCTGACCGCGACCCCGCTCCGGTGCGCCCCGCCAGGCGCACCGGAGCACCCGCCGCACGGTCAGGGCTGCTGCGGCCACGTCGCCAGGCCCAGCGCGACGGCATCGCCCACCGGATCCTCGGTGCTGCACGACCCGTAACTGACGAGCAGTTCACGGCTGCGGTCCGACAGCCCGTCGGTCAGCCTGCCGGGATCGGTCTCCGTCAAGGCGCCGGCGACCTGGGCGACCCCCGCTCCGTCGAACGCGCGGGTCACGGCCGCCACCAGGCCCAGATAGCCGAAGTGTGCGAAGCCGGTCGCGGGGTCGGTGTACGGCAGGGCGTGGTGCAGCCCGGCGGTCGCCTTGAACGGCACGTTCTCGGCAGCGCAGGCCATGATGAACTCGGCCAGCTCGGTCGGGGACGGGAAGAGGTCAGCCGACAGTCCGCCGCAGCGGACCTTCACCCCGCGCATCGGACCCTTGTTGCGGGACACGACCCTGATCGCGTCCAGCCAGCCGGGGCTCCGCACCGGCTCCAGGAAGAGCGGCACGCCGAACCCGTTGAAGTCGGCGAGAGCCTGCTCGGCCAGCGCCGCCTGGTCCCCGGCCGGCAGCGCCTTCTCCGCGAGGTCCACCATGATCCGCTCGTCGTCCTCGGGCACGGCGTCGTCCAGCAGGATCCCCACCCGGATGTAGGCGTGCTCGGCAAGTGCGGCCCGCAACTCCTCGAACCGGCTGGCCGGGCACAGGAACCGGTGCGTCAACATCGGATGCGCCGCGCGCAGCTCACGCCGGTACCGGGCCACCGCCTCGCCCATCGGCAGCCCGGCGGGCGGAAAAAGTCCGGCGTCGTCCACCAGATCTCTGAGCAGCGGTACCACGGTTCCGTTCATCCCCCCAGTCTCGCACCGCCGCGCGTGCGCTCCGCCGAAGACCGGTGCGTGCTCAGCTGAATCCGAGCATCCTGCTCATATCCGGGCACCCATCCACAGGAATTCCGCCGAGGTCGGGCCCTGTGCCTGGTACTCCAGGGCGACGAAGCCGGTGTAACCGCAGGCGGTGAGACCGCCGAACAGCGCCTCGAAGTCGAGGGCGCCGGTGCCGGGACGTCCCCGACCGGGGACGTCGGCGATCTGTACGTGGCCGATCGCGGCGGCGTGGGTCCCGAGCACCCTGCCCAGGTCCTCTCCGTTGCTGGCCAGGTGGAAGCTGTCGAAGAGGAACTTGACATTGTCCTCGGGGACCCGTGCGATGACCGCCATCACGTCCGCGGCGGTCAGCAGCGGGTAGCTGCCGTTGAGGCCGCGTGCGAGCGGCTCGATCAGGATCGTGCCGCCGAACGCGGCGACCTGGCGGGCGGCGTACGACAGGTTCTGGGTGGCGACCCGGTCCTGCTCGGCCGCGCTGACCCCGGCAACGCGCTGGCCGTAAAGAGCGTTGAAGGACCGGGCTCCGGTCCGATCGGCGATCCGGACG
>JBDSTJ010000687.1:0-4833 GCA_039928335.1 Streptosporangiaceae bacterium
GTCCCCGCAACACTCCCGCCAACCAGGCTGAGGTGTTTCCGCTGAGGTGTTTCCCGGGTCATCCAGACGCTCTGCGACAGTGCCGCCGCGTCCTCACCCCGGCGTTCGCGAGCAACCTGTCCGCCAAACGAGACCATCCCCGGACGCAGTCTGATCGGGAGGCACGCTCCACCTCTTGGCCCACCCCAGGTGCGGATCGCCATCCCCCGGAGCCTCGGCCAGCGCGACTGCCGAATCGCTCAGAAACCGAGCTGTCGGGCAGCGTGTCCGAGGCACAGCCCGGCTCAGGCACCCAGGCACTTCCCTGACCGAACCGGCGGGCTCGCCAAGACCGTGCGCAGAGCCCGGACGGTGTCTGCGTTCAGCCCTGGACGTGCCCAACCCTGGACGTGCTCGACTGAGCCAAGCGCAGACGCGGCACTCATCCGACCCGATCACGATCACCCGGCACAGCCTCGAACGCTGACCCCAGACGGAACCTGCAGCGGTACGGCCCGGCCGAGGCGAGCCCCGGGAGCCGAAATGCTGCCCGATGCGATCAGGTGAGCCGGGGGCCGGGGGCCGGGGGCGGGGTGAGGCCGGTGTGGGTGGCGGCGAAGGCGAGCAGATCCGCGGCCAGGTCCAGAGCGCGGCCAGCGGACCTGCCGCCGTGGCCCACGCACTCCTCGTGCCGCAGCAGGATCGGCCGGTCGCCGCCGGTCGCCCACTGCAGGGCGGCGCACATCTTGCGGGCGTGCATCGGGTCGACGCGGGTGTCGGCGCCGAACACGGTGAACAGGGTCGCCGGATAGTCCGTGCCCTCCACGACGTGGTGGTAGGGCGAGTACGCCAACAGCCAGCCGAACTGCTCGGGATCGGCCACCGAACCGTACTCACCGGTCCAGGACGCGCCAAGCCCGGACCCCTCGTAACGGATCATGTCGAGGAGCGGCGCGGAGCAGACGGCCGCGGCGAACAGGTCGGGGCGCTGGGTCAGGGCCGCGCCGACCAGCAGGCCCCCGTTGGACTCCCCCCAGATCGCCAGCTGGGCCGGGGTCGTCCAGCCGTCGGTGATCAGTTGGGCCGCGCACGCATGGAAGTCGTCGAAGACCTGCTGCTTGAGGTCGAGTGCGCCCTCGCGGTGGGTGCCCGCGCCGCCCCGCAGATGCGCGATGGCCAGCACCCCGCCGGCGTCGACCCAGGTCAGCGCGTCGGCCGCGTAGGACGGGGTCATCGGCACCCCGAACCCCCCGTAACCGTGCAGGATCGTGGGCCTCGGGCCGCCCGGCGACGGCCGTCCGAGCACGGTGATCCGGATGTCCCCGCACCGGACGGTGCGGCATACGATCTCCGGCAGCATCGCCCCGCCGGGTGCGGCCTCCCACCGGTCGATCCCGCCGTTCGCGTAGTGCCAGACCGCGGCTGGTGTGACGGTGTCTCCGTAGGTGAACCACGCCTCGCCGCCGCGCGAGGAGAGGGGGCCGACCGATCCCGCGCCCGGCAGCCGCACGGTCCCCTGCCGGGCCCCGGTGCCCAGGTCATGGCGGGTGAGCTCGCAGACACCGTCGCGGAGCCAGGTCACCAGCAGCTCACCGTCGAGGATCGCGAAGTCGGCCAGCAGCGCCTGCGGGTCGGCCGGGACCAGTTCGGTCCAGTCGGCCGGCCGTGCGGGGTCGGCGACGCACAGCCGCAGCCGCGGCGCGTCCCGGTCGGTGACGACGTAGAGCCGGCCGTCGTCGCCCACCGCGGCGGCCGAGCGGGCCGCCACGCCTTCCTGCACGGGCACGAGTTTCGGTCCCTCCGGCGAGGAGGCGGCGAGGTCGGCGATCCAGAGGTCGACCCGGAAGGAGTAGGCCGCCGAGATCACCAGCCAGCGGCCGTCCCGGCTGACCTCCAGCCCGAGATGGCCGTCAGCGGCGAAGACCTCGACATCCTCGGCGTCGCCCAGGCGGTGGAGAAGGACCTTGTGGTCCCGGACGTAGTAGAACGCGTCGCCGGGCAGCCACGCGACCGGCGTGTAGCGGCACGGGCCGATCGGGCCGTCGATGATCTGGCCGGTGACGACATCCGCGACGTACAGGCTGGACTGTTCGGTCCCGCCGGTGGAGACCTGGAAGGCCAGCCGTGACCCGTCGAGATCGGGTTGCCAGGCGTCGAGCGTGGTGAGGCCGCTCGGGTCGAGTGCGCCGGGGTCGATCAGGACGTTGTCGCCCGCGTGCAGGACCGCGTGCTCCTGGCCCCGGGTGCGGCGCAAATAGAAGTCGCGGTCACCGCGCCATTTCGGCGCCGTGATCAGCCCGACGTCGGCGAGTTCCTCGGCCCTGGCTCGCAGAGCCTCCCGCCCCGGGAACCGCGCCGACCGCCACAGTGCGTCCTGCCCAGCCAGCCATTCGGCGGTCGCGGGGTCGCCTGGATCCTCCAACCGCCGGTAGGGATCGGCGACGGAGACACCGTGCAGCACGTCGGTCACCGGCTCGCGGCGTACCGGGGGATAGATCACACGAACTCCCTGCTCGGTGGTTGCCAGTGCCCGACGAGCTCGGCGTAGAGCGGCGCGGTCGTGAGAAGCTCCTCGTGGGTGCCGAGCCGGACCCGGGCCCCGTCCATCAGCAGCACCCGCCGGGCCCTGCGCGCCGAGGAGATCCGGTGCGCGATCACGATGAGGGTGCCGCCGCGCCGGGCGAAGGCCTCCTCCGCGCGGGCCTCGGCGGCCGGGTCCAGATGGCAGGTCGCCTCGTCCAGGATCGTCAGCCCCGCCGGGGCGAGATAGGCGCGGGCCAGCGCGATCAGCTGACGCTCCCCGGCCGACAACGCGCCGGGGTCGAGCTCGGCCTGGAGACCGCCGAGCCGCTTGACCAGGTCCTTCATCCCGAGGATGTCGATCACCTCGGCGATCGTCTCGGGCGAGGCGGCCGGGGCCAGGTAGCGGAGGTTGTCACGCAGGGTGCCCCGGAAGACGTAAGCCTCCTGCGGGATCAGGGTCCGGGCCGCCGGGTCGAGTCGCCCGGCCGGGATCCCGCCGGTCAGCACCTCCCCGGCGCCCGGGGCGAGCAGCCCGGTGATCAGCCCGGCCAGGGTCGACTTGCCGATGCCGCTGGGGCCGACGACCGCGAGATGGTCGCCTTCGGGGACCCGCAGGTCGAGTCCGGCGATGACCGGTTCGGCGTAGGGGCCGTAGGCGAAGGTCACCCCGTTGAGCTCCACCCCGACCGAGCCCGCCACCAGCTGCTTGCGGGTGTCGGGCACGACCGGCAGCGGTGCGAGGATCCGGTCCATCGCGACGGCGAGCCGCACCCCGCTGACCCCGAGACCCTGGACGAGACCGCCGAGCGCGGGCGTCAGCGACTGGCTGATGTAGGCGAGCGCCCCGACGATCGCGCCCGCCCCCGCCCCGTTGCGCATCAGCCAGGGCGTCCCGGCCAGGACCGCGAGGATCGGCAGCCAGCCGCCGAGTGCCAGTGAGACCGTCCGCAGGGCGGTGACCCGGGCCAGTGCCCGGCCGGCTCCGGCCTGCTCGGTCACCCGTCGGCCGGTCTCGGCGGCGACCCGTTCCTCGGCCCCGCAGGCCGTGATGTCGCGCAGCCCCCGGGCGAGCGTGGTCACCGAGGAGACGGTCCGTTCGTCGGCGACCAGGAAGGCCCGCTGGCAGCGGGCCAGGGCGGGCAGCGAGCACAGGAAAAGCGCCAGCCCGGCGAGGAACGGTGGGACCACCAGGACCAGCAGGCCGGGGGCGAGCGTGAGCAGGCCCAGCACGACGCTGACCACGGTGAACGCAAACGACCGTACGACGGTGATGACCGCGGCGAAGGCGTCCCGGGCCAGTTCGACCTGCAGGTTGGCGCGGGCCGCCGCCGTCTCGTCGGGGCGCTCGGTGCTCAGCGCGTGGTGGACCACATGGGTGAGGAGCTCGTCACGGAACGGTTCGACCACGGTCGCCACCGCGAGGATGACCTGCCGTGCCCCCACCCCCGCGACCAGCCAGGAACCGCCGAGCACGGCCAGCCAGACCAGGCCGGTCCACGGCCGGTGCACGGCGAACCCGTCGGAGATCGCATGGGCGATGGCCAGGCCGATCACGAACGCGGGCAGGGTCTCCAGCACCGACCACACGCCGATGCGCAGCAACGCGCCCGGCGAACGCCGTAGCGCCTGCCACAGGACCAGGGTGAGGCTACGGCGTCTCATCCGAGGAAGACCCTGCGATAGTCGGGATCTTCCCAGAGCGCCTGGTGCCGGTCATAGCCGCGCACCTCGCCCTCGTCGAGCCAGATGACCTTGTCGGCCCCGGCAGCGGTGGCGGCGCGGTGGGTGACCACCAGCCGGGTCCGGCCGCCGAGCTCACCGGTGAGCGCCGCGCTCACTTGCTGCTCGGTCACCGTGTCGAGGCTGGAGGTGGCGTCGTCGAGGATCAGCAGCCGCTCGCCCTGGGCAAACGCCCTGGCCAGGCCGATCCGCTGGCGTTCGCCGCCCGACATCGGAGCGTCCTCGAGCCGGGTCGCATAGCCGTCGGGCAGCAGCCGGATGAACCCGTCGGCACTGGCCGACCTGGCCGCCACCTGCGGGTCCGCCTGCTCGTTGCCGAGGCAGATCGCGTCGGCGAGGGTCTCGCCGACCAGGACGGGCCGGTCGAAGGCGTGGCCGACCGCGCGGCGGCGCTCGGCCGGCGCGAGCTGGTCGAGCCGTACGCCGTCGAGCCGCGCCCCGTGCAGTGCGGTGAACCGTGACTTGCCCGAACCGGATCTGCCGACGACCGCGGTCACCGAGCCGCCGGGCAGCACCAGGTCCTGGACTTCGAGGGTGCCCGGCCCGTCGGGCAGGTCCCGCACGCCGACGGGCCTGATCTCCTCGGCGAGG
>JBDSTJ010000688.1:0-8321 GCA_039928335.1 Streptosporangiaceae bacterium
CAGGTAGGCCTGGAACGCCAGGGTGTGCGCGAGCACCGTGGAGCCGCGCGCGGTCCTGGCCGGCATGTGCTTGCCGGCGTAGGTCAGCGCCAGGCCGAACGCGATCACCGCGAGCCCGACCAAACCCAGCTCGGTGAGGATGGCCAGCGCCGCGGTCCCGACCACCCCGGCGACCGCCAGCACGATGCCCGCGAGGGTCCACCGGGACCGCACCGCGTCGGGCCGCCGCGCGAACCAGCCCTGGGTGACCATGTCCTCATACAGCGCGGCGCGCACCGCGGCGAGCCGACCGGTGAACGTGCCGCCCAGCTCCGACAGCCGGACGGTGTCCCGGCCGGCGAAGAGCCCGTCGAACAGGAGCTGCTCGTACGGCAGGAGGTCGTTGACCGGCCGGGGCAGCTTCCGCAGGGTCCAGTCGCTCTTGCCTTCCTCCTCCTCGACCAGCAGGTAGCCGCGCACCGCGAGGTCGACGATGGACCCGGTCACGTCGATGACGTCGGCCTGCTCGTCGATGAGCGTCCCGATCTGGCCGGGGCGCACCCCGTCCGGCGGTTCGAAGCCCCCGGCCGAGATCGGCGAGGCCGTCCCGGCCGCCGCCGAGGCCCGCTTGTCCCGGCCGCGCACGAGGTAGAGCAGCCCGAATCCGCCGAGCAGGACCAGCAGGAGCACGCCGAGCGCCCCGCCGGTGACCGGGTTCACGCTGAACGCGCTCGCGAGGGTCTTGCGCTTGGCGTAGATCGGCATCGCGCCGGCCGTGCCGGCCGGCAGCCCGGTGACCACGGTCAGGTACTCCTGCGGCAGCATGGCCTGCTGGTTGAACGTGGCCTGCAGGTGCGCGGCGTCGGTGAAGAACTGGCTGCACCCGATGACGCTGCCGAGGCTGCCGGTGAAGCAGTTGACGTTCCGCAGGGGCATGCCGGTGCCGGCCGTCACCTTGGCCTCGACCACCGGGACGTCCCAGCCGCCCACGGCCGTCCACCGGAACTCCTGGCCGCGTTCCTGGTCGGCGACCGCGCCGAGCACGTCGTAGGTCAGCGCGACCGTCTGCACCCCCGCCGCGCGTTTGCCGCGCACCCGGACCACGGTCCGGTCTCCGTCGACGGACGTCGAGGCGATCTCGTACGGGGCCGTCGCGCGGACGTTCTGCACCCGGAACACGCGGTCGCGGTCGCCGGAGTCCTGGATCTTCGTGACGAAGACCCGGTCGAACCCGTCGCCGCCGTCGGACCCGAAGTCATAGGAGATCGTCTCCTGGGCGTGGGTCACCCCGTCCCTGGTGAGGGTCAGCGCCACCTGGTCGCTGACGACCTTCTCGGCGGCTTCGGCGATCCGCTGCGCGCGGTCAGAACCGGTGGCGGCTTGCGCGGGTGAGGCGAAGGCCAGGAGCACGAGGGGGACGGCGATCAGCCGCATACGACCCAGCATGGTGCGAAAGCCTAGTGGGTCGGGCTGATCCATGGCCTACACCTGCAAATCAGGCGCCGACGGTGCCGTCGATCCCCTCGCGCAGGAAGTCGGCGTGGCCGTTGTGCCGGGCGTACTCGTGCACCACGTGCAGCATCACCAGCCGGAGCGACACCTCCGACTCCCACTTGGGGAAGTAACCGGTCACCTCCAGTGACGCGGCCTCCCGCTCGATCCGGCGGGAGTGCTGGATCTCGCGCTCCCAAGCTCCGAAGGCCTCCGCGCGGGTCGACGAGCTCGCGTCGTAGGCCTCCTGGAAGTCGAGGCGGTCCGACCAGAGCATCGGGACGTCCTCCGCGTTGATCACCCGGCGGAACCAGGTGCGCTCCACCTCGGCCAGGTGCCGCACCAGGCCGAGCAGGGACAGCGTGGACGGCGGCATCGACTGCCTGCGCAGGTCGGCGTCGGACAGGCCCGCACACTTCAGCGCGAGGGTCGCGCGGTGGTAGTCGAGGAAGGCGCGCAGCATCTCGCGTTCGTCGCCGGTCAGCGGCGGCTGCGGGCGTGGGTCGGTCACGGGGGCTCCCTGGGGTCGAGGGCGGAGAAGGGCAGGGTGACGTCGCCCTGGCCCCAGCGCCGCCGACCACCGTAGGGCGGATGCCGGAAGACCGGCCAGTCCCCGGCGAGGAGTTCGACGGCGGCGATCCAGCGCCGGCGGGCGCCGAACACCCGCGGGGCCGCGGCCCAGGCTCGGTCGAAGTCGTGGAGGAAGTCATGCACCCTCTCGCCGGGCCGGTTGCGGTGGATCAGGGTCTTGGGGAGGCGCTCAGCCAGGGCCGACGGCTGGGGGAGCGCGGCGACGTCGGCGGCGAACGTGATCGTCCCCTCGGGCAGGCAGACCCAGACGTGGCGTCGCCCGATCTCGTCGCAGGTCCCCTCGACCAGGGCTCCGCCGGGGGCTATCCCGGTCAGGAGGCGGTCCCACGTCTTCCAGGCGACGGCTTCGTCGTACTGCCGCAGCACGTTCGCGGCCCGGACCAGCGCGGGCCGGCGCGCGGTCGGCAGTTCGAAGCCGCCGCGGGCGAAGGTCAGGCCGGGCGTCGGCGTGGCGTCGAGGTAGGCCCGGCCGAGCGCGACCCGGGCGGGGTCGATCTCCAGCCCGACCAGCTCGAGGCCGGGTGCCAGGGGCCGGAGCCGGGCGAACAGCTCGACGGCGGTGATCGGGGAAGCACCGTAGCCGAGGTCGACCACGAGCGGGCGGTCGCGGAGCCGGGCGTGCTGGGTGGCGGCGATCCAGCGGTCCATCCGACGCAACCGGTTGGGGGCGGTCGTGCCCCGGGTCAGCTCGCCTTCAGGACGCCTCGCTCGCACACCTCCAGGTTAGTGGTAGGTCTCCAAGAACGGGATCTTCGGCCGGCCCTGCGGGGTCTGCTGCAGGCCGCCCACGGACACGACCCGGGTGGTGCCGGGGATCAGTTCGAGGTCGCCCAGGCCCGGGTTGCCCTTGCGCACCGGCCCGGACAGCCGGGTCCATCTGCCGCCTGACCAGTGCAGATAGGTGGTGCGGGTGTCTGAGGACGGGGAGTAGGGCAGCACCCACACGCCGCCCCTGCCGTCGCTCGTCAGCGTCAGCGAACCGGTGTTGCCGGGCAGCCGGCGCGCACCCCATTTCTTGCCGTTCCACTTGAGCAGGGTGCTGGGCGAGGTGCCGCGCAACGCCCAGACCTGTTTCGGCGACACCGCGATGATCCTGTGGATGACGTTGCCGTTGCGGGTCGCGGCGACCGGGAACGCGAAGTTACGCCACTTCTTGCCGTTCCAGTGCCTGAGCAGCGAACGGGTGGTCTTGCCGGCCTGGTACGAGCCACTGATCCACACGTCTTTTCTGCTGCGGACCGCGACCGAGGCCAGGGTCGCGGCGGCGGGCAGCGGGACCCTGACCGTCCGCCAGGCGTTGCGGCTCCAGCCGAGCAGCCGGGTCCGGCCGCCGAACAGGTCGCCGGAGACCGAGAACGCCGCGCCGTCCCGGCCCGCCGAGATCTCGACGGGGATCCCGAAGTAGCCGACCTTGGTCCACTTCCTGCCGTTCCAGAACGCCGCCTGGGAGCCGCGCGTGTCGATCCCGGCGGCCCAGGCGTGCTTGGCGTCGGACACCGCGAGGGCGATCGGGGTGAACGGCCTGGCGGCCCTGGTCCTGAGCCACTTGGTGCCGTTCCAGCGCCACAGGGCGGTGCCGCCGCCCTCGATCCCGGCGGCCCAGGCGAGCTTGGGGTCGGAGATCGCGATCTGGTTGAGCGCTCCGGGCCGGACCGGCGCGGGGGTGGCCGAGGCACGCCAGTGCGGGGTCGGCGCCGCGTCGGCGGAGACCCCGGTCAGGGCCACGGTCGTCGCAGACGCGGTCAGCAGCAGTACAGCCCTCACTCGCATCGGGTCAGGCTATCGGTCGCCTACTCCGCAGATCAGGAGATAAGCCAACAATCAGTTAGTGGGGATTGTCAGGAAAGACGGATCTCCGGCCGGTGAGGTGACCTTGAGGGTCCCGCCGGGCCTGCTGGTGCTGCGGTAGCGGAGGTCCATGGTGTCGAGCACGAGCGCGAAGTGGTGGCCTCTGGCCATGGTCCAGCGGATCGGCTGGAGCCGCAGGTCGAGCCGGCGCGCGACGCCCGGCCTGGCGGAGCGGAGGGTGTACGGCATGTGCGTCACCAACTGGGCCTCACCGTTCGGGGCCACGTCGTAGAGATAGGCGAACAGCGAGGTGCGGGCCGCGCTCGGCGTGATCGTCGCGTGCAGCTTCGGGAAGCCGCCGACCGTGGCCCTGGCGCGCAGGACCGGACCCTGGAAGACGAGGCCGTCGGCCCGGGAGACCGCCGACGGTCGGATCGTCCAGTGCCTGCCGACCTGGGCCAGCCCGCCGGTGCCCTCGATCACCCCGCTGTCGGCGACGGTGCCGCGGCCGGTGGCGATCTTCTTCGACCACGCCTTGGCGGGCTTGGCGGTCAGGCCGCCCCTGCGCCGGCTCTCCGGACGCAGGAAGTACGTGCGCCGGTGCGCGGACTGGGCCGCGAACCCGGCGAAGTGCTTCCAGCCACCGCCGTTGTTGGCCTTGAGCACGACCGGGCCCTCCCGGTCGACGCCGTTGTCGACCTTGCGCAGGAAGTGGTCGAACCAGCGGCCGGCCGCCGTCCAGACGTCGTTGCCGATGCCCACCGCGCCGACGCCCTCGGCCGTGCCGTGGTCGCCGGGCTGCAGCATCAGCCGCTTGGTGGTGGTCAGCCTTCCGTAGAAGTCGGCGATCTGCGCGGGCGGGAACAGCCCGTCCTGCCAGCCGTTCGCGATCATGATCGCGGGTTTGTTGGCGTTGATCTGCGCCACGTTCCGGGCCGCCCCGCGCAGGGCCGCCAGCGGGATGACGCGGTCGAACCGGTCCTTCAGATAGCCGTCCTGGACCGTCAGCATGTCCGCGCCGGGCCGGCCGGTGACGTGGCCGACCGTGAGCAGCATTGCGGCGGCCTGCTCGCTGACGGTCTGGTTGGCATACAGCGAGTCGACCAGGTCGGCCCAGGCGCTCATCGCGGCCACGGCCCTGATGCGCCGGTCGGCCCCGGCGGCGAGCAGCGAGATGCCCGCGCCGTAGGAGATGCCGGCGGCGCCGACCCTGCGCTGGTCGGCGTGCGCGTTCTTGATCGCCCAGTCGATGACCCGGCTGACGTCGGCGATGTCCGGCTTCCCGGCGATCTGGATGGTGCCCGCGGAGTCGAGGAAGCCGCGGCTGGTGTAGCTGACGACGACGTAGCCCGAGTCCTTGGCGAGCTTCCAGGCCGCCCCGGCATACTCCCCGCTCGGCAGCGACCAGCTGGCCGGCATGACGAGCAGCGGGTGCGGTCCTGGGCCCCAGCCGGTCGGCCGGAAGACCAGGCCCTTGAGCGGGGTGCCGCCGTCACCGGGAATCGTCTCATAGGCGGTGGTGAAGCCGTGCCCGGTCGCGTGGGCGACCGGCGTCAGGGCGCCACCCAGGATCGCCGTGGTGACCGCGAGGGTCCCGAGTCTCGTGCGCATGCGGTCCTGCCCATCCGGAGAACGTCGACGTTGCTCGGGTAAGTAAAGACCTACTTACTGATGGGTAGCAACGTCGTGTGGCCGAGAACACAGCGGCGAAACCGTCGCCGGGAACGAAGACGCGGGTGACAGGTTCGTGCATGGAGGCTCACATTTCGCGTATCCGTCCCCTGCTTGATCGCGGGAAACGCGACAATGTATTTCATGGCGCGCAGATCTGGACCATGCGGACTAGTGATCTTCGGTGTGACCGGAGACCTGTCCCGGAAGAAGTTGCTACCGGCGATCTACGACCTGGCGAACAGGGGGCTGCTCGACCCCGACTTCGCCCTGGTCGGCTACGGCAGACGGGACTGGACCTCCGAGGAGTTCGCGGCCGAGGTCCGTGCCTCGGTCGTCGAGCATGCCAGGACCCCGTTCGAGGAGAAGGTGTTCGCCGGGCTCGACCTGCGGTTCGTGTCCGGCGACTTCGACGACCACCACGGTTTCGAGGCGCTGCGCACCGCGGTCAAGGACCAGGAGAACGTCGCGTTCTACCTGTCGGTGCCGCCCAGGTTCTTCCCCGCGGTCGTCCGGCAGCTCAAGACGCACGACCTGTCCTCGGGCGACGGCTGGCGGCGCGCGGTCATCGAGAAGCCGTTCGGCCACGACCTCGCCACCGCCCAGGAGCTCAACCGGGTCGTGCACGAGGTCTTCGCGCCCGAGGAGACCTTCCGGATCGACCACTACCTCGGCAAGGAGACCGTCCAGAACATCCTCGCGATGCGGTTCGCGAACACGATGTTCGAGCCGTTGTGGAACCGGACCTACATCGACCAGGTCCAGATCACGATGGCCGAGGACGGCGGGATCGTCGGCCGGGCCGGATACTACGACGGCATCGGGGCGGCCCGCGACGTCCTGCAGAACCACCTGCTGCAGCTCCTCGCCCTGATCGCGATGGAGGAGCCGACCTCGCTGGAGGCCTCCGCCCTGGCGATCGAGAAGCTCAAGGTCCTCCGGTCGGTGCGGACCAGGCCCGAGGACGCGGTCCGCGGCCAGTACGACGGCTACCTCGACGAGGACGGCATCCCGGCCGGTTCCACCACCGACACCTATGCCGCCGTACGCCTGGAGATCGCCAACCGCCGCTGGGCGGGGGTGCCATTCTACCTGCGCACCGGCAAGCGCCTGCCCAGGCGGGTCACCGAGATCGCGGTCTCCTTCCACGGGCCGGCCTACCTGCCGTTCGCCCACGGCGACACCGCCGGCCTGGGCCGCAACGCCCTGATCTTCCGGGTCCAGCCCGACGAGGGCGTCACCCTGCGGGTCGGCGCGAAGGTCCCCGGCACCCAGGGCAGAATCGGCGACGTCGACCTCGACTACGACTACAGCGACGCCTTCTCCGAGTCCTCGCCGGAGGCCTACGAACGCCTCATCCTCGACGTTCTCCTGGGCGAACCGCCGTTGTTCCCGCGGCAGGAGGAGGTGGAGGAGTCCTGGCGGATCCTGGACCCCATCGAGGCCCTCTGGGAGCACTCGGGCATGCCCTCGCCCTACCAGCCCGGCTCCTGGGGGCCGCCGGAGGCAGAGCGGCTCCTGTCCCGCGAGCACCGCACCTGGTGCCTGCGCTGACGATCGGCTCTACGAGTTGTAGTACTACCGGGTGTCGCCAATCACAACGACCCGGCATAGACTTGGTCACGTGAAGGGTTTGGGAGAGTTGGAACGCGCAGTCATGGAGATCCTCTGGGCCCGTACGGACCCGGCGACGGCACGCGAGGTGAGCCGCGCACTGTCCGACCGCGACCTCGCGCACACCACGGTCATGACCGTGCTCGACCGGCTGGCCAAGAAGGACTTCCTGGTCCGGGTCCGGGACGGCCGCGCCTGGTCCTACCGGCCCGCGGAGTCCCGGGAGAGCTATGTCGCCGAGCTGATGCTGGGCGCGCTGGAGCTGACCGGCGACCGCGACGCGGCGCTGGCCCGGTTCGCCCGCTCGGTCACCGACGACGAGGCGGCCATGCTCCGCAGGGTGCTCGAGGAAATCGAGTGAGCTGGTTGGCGCTCGCGCTGATCTCAGCCGCGACCCTGCCCGGTGCGGACCTGCTGGCCCGCGCCCGCTGGACCTGGCGCACCCCGCGCACCGCGATCGTGCTGTGGCAGGCCCTCGGCCTCGCCTGGGGCCTGGCGACCATCGGCGCACTGCTCGGCTTCGCCCTGGAGCCCTACGGTCGGGGCGTCGTCGGCGGCCTCCTCGCGCTGCCCGCCGGCGACCACCTCGGCTTGGCCCACCAGGCCGCGCTGGGGGCCGGGATGGCCCTGGCCGGGTCGCTCATCGGCATGCTGGTGCTGGCCCTGATCGGTGTGCTCCGCGCCCGGCACCGGCACCGGGCCCTGCTCACCCTGATCGCCCACGCCGACGCCTCCGTGCGCGGCGCACTCGTCGTCGACCACCCGGCCGCCGCCGCCTACTGCGTTCCGGGCGTCCGGTCCCGCGTGGTGGTGAGCGCGGGCACCCTGGCGCTGCTGGACTCCAGCGAACTCGCGGCCGTGCTCGCCCACGAGCGCGCACACGCCAGGGAACGGCACGACCTGGTCCTGCTGCCGTTCTCCTCCCTGCCCAGGATCGGCCTGTTCGCGCGGTCGCTCGACGCGGTCGCGCTGCTGGTGGAGATGACCGCCGACGACCGGGCCCTGCAGAACCGGCCGGCCCGCGAGCTGGCGACCGCCCTGCTCCGCTTCGCCACCGCTCCGGCCGCGGCGACCCCCTCGTGCGCCCTCTCGGCGCTGCCGGCGGGCGGTGTGGTCATGGCGCGGGTCCAGCGGCTGCTCCACCCGGTGCCCCAGCCGGTCGCGGTCAGCGCCATCGCACTGACCGC
>JBDSTJ010000689.1:0-10516 GCA_039928335.1 Streptosporangiaceae bacterium
CGCAGCCCGGCGAGGGGGGTGCGCAGGTCGTGGCTGACCCAGGCGACGAGCTCGCGGCGGCTGGCCTCCAGGGCCTGTTCCCTGGCGTGCGCGGCGGCGAGCCTGCGGTGGGCGGCCCCGAGTTCACGGGAGAGTTCGGCGAGTTCGGCGGGCAGCGCGAGGGCCGGTTCGACGAACGGCTCGGTCCGCACGGCCTCCACCAGCGCCCGGTTGGCGGCGGTGAAGCGGCGGCCGAGGAAGAGCGACACGCCGAGGCCGACGAGGCCGGCGACGGCCACGACGGTGACGGCCACGTCCCGGTCATGCTCGGAGATCATCATCTCCAAGGTGATCATCATGATGCCGGCGACGGTCGCGAGCACGGTGGCGGCGGCGACGACGGCGACCTGCACCGACACCGAGCGGGCCCGGAGCAGATGGAGCAGGAGCACCCCGGCCCCGGCGACGACCAGCGCGGCAACGCCGGCGTTGAGCACGACCTCGAGCAGGGCACGGAACGGGATCACTTGGCGGCCTCGCCGTAGCGGTAGCCCACGCCCCACACGGTCTGGATCCGCACGGGCGTGGTCGGGTCGATCTCGATCTTCTCCCGCAGCCGCCGGACGTGCACGGTCACGGTCGAGGAATCGCCGAACGACCAGCCCCACACCTGGTCCAGGAGCTGCTCACGGGTGAAGGCCTGCCGGGGGTGCCGCAACAGGAACACCAGCAGGTCGAACTCCCGCGCGGTCAGCGACAGCGTCCCCCCGTCGAGCGTCGCCTCGTGCGCCCCGACGTCGACGGCCAGGTCGCCGTCGCGGAGCAGCCCGGTGTCGGCCGCGCCCAGGCCCCCCTGGGCCCGCCGCAGCACCGACTTGACCCGCAACGCCAGTTCGCGGGGGCTGAACGGCTTCACCACATAGTCGTCGGCCCCGAGTTCCAGCCCGGCCAGCCGGTCGGACTCCTCACCGAGAGCGGTCAGCATGACCACCGGCACGGCGGAGTGCCGCCGCAGCTCCCGGCAGACCTCCAGCCCGTCCATGCCGGGCAGCATCAGGTCGAGCACGACCAGGTCGGGCGGGTCTGCGAGGGCCCGGTTCAGCGCGATCCGGCCGTCCGGCACGCACTCGACGTCGTGCCCGTCGCGGGTCAGGTAGCGCGCGACGACCTCCGCCACGGTCGGATCGTCGTCCACGACCAGGATCCGGCTGCCTTTGACGTCCTCGCTCATCCCCCAACCGTAAGCCCCGGAGCACTCCCGGGCCGGGTTCCGTCACACCTCTGTAAGGCTCCCCGGCACAGACCCTCTACCGCCGCAAAAGGGCCCCGGCACAGGGTCTGTGCCGGGGCCCTTTGACGACGAGCTGACCACGATTGGACGCTCGGAGTGCTATCGACGGGGGCACGACAGCACCCCGAGCTATGAGGACCATAGCGCGTATTTAGCGAAGATTTTGCACAGGGGTCCCCGTTTCGCCGCCCAGGGCGTGAGCTGGGGAAACGTGGGCCCTGCAGGCCGGTGCGTGCAGGGAGGCCCAGACGGTGCTGCCCTCACCCTCGCGCCGTACTCCCCAGCTCTGGGCCAGGGTCTCCACGATGCCCAGTCCGCGGCCGCCCAGCGACGACAGCGCGGGCTGGCCCTTGCGCGGATCGGTGGCCGCACCGCCATCGGTCACGGCGACTTCGACCTCGTCCCCGTGCCGGGACCAGGTGACCTTGATCTGGCCGATGCCGCCGGGCAGGGCCCGGGCGTGCCGCAGCGCGTTGCTGAGCAGCTCGCTGATGATCACGGCCGCGTCGTCGACGACGGTGTCGGTGACGCCCCAGGCGAGCAGTTCCCTGCTGAGGTGCCTGCGGGCCACGGCGACGCTCGCCGGAGCATGTGGCAGGAAGACGATGCTCACTCCCACCTCCTCACTCGCCGCCGCATGTCCTGTAAGACCGAAATGCCCATTAAGCGACGTCCGGAAACCGTACCGAAACATCTGTCTTACCGACCAACGAGCGACTGACCAGGAAGTCACGCCCACCCACCCTCGAGTTGTTCGGGGACAGGGGAGCCTCTCCACTTCCCCACACGCCTACGCATGACAAACGCGTTTCGTCCGTCACATGACCGTGAGTAGGACGATCACGTTTCTCCGTGGTCGGCCGGCAGGACCAGGCGCATCCGGGTGCCGGGACCATCACCGGCGAGCGCCCGGATGTCGCCGTGCTGGGACTGCGCCAGCCCCTTGACGATGTAGAGCCCCAGGCCGACGCCGCCGAACCGGCGGCAGTCCCCCGTCTCGCCCTGGACGAACCGTTCGAAGATCCGCTCATGGTCGGCCAGATCGATCCCCACCCCCTGATCGGTCACGGTCACCACCAGAGTGCCGTCCTCGGCGAAGGCCCGGACCTCGATCCGGCCGCCGTCCGGCGAGTACTTCAGGGCGTTCTCCAGCAGCTGGCCGATGATGATGTCCGTCGCCAGCGGGTCGCCGAACGCCCTGGGCAGCCCGGCGGAGGCCTCGAAGTCCAGCTCGTGCCGGTCCGAAAGTGAAGCGAAACCGGACACCGTACCTGCCAGGAGTGCCGCCAGGTCAAAGGCCTCCAGATTGACCACGAGCTTGCCCGCCCCGGCCCGCGACCCCAGCAGCAGCTGCTCGACCAGCCGGGCGAGCGACCTGGCCCGGTGCGCGATCGCCGAGACCGCCTCCCGCCGGTCCCCGTCGGCCATCTCCTCCCACCGGTTGACCAGGGTCTCGGCGAACCCGCGGACCACGGTGATCGGGGTACGGAGCTCATGGCTGGTCGTCGCCAGGAAGAGATCCTTGGCCTCCTCCAACGCCTTGGCCCCGGTGATGTCCCGGAAGTCCACGACCAGCTCACCGGTCTCCTCGATCCGGGCGCACAGGATCTCCAGCCAGGTGCCCGACTCCAGCTGGTGGGTGACCACCTGGCCGGGAGCGTAGGGGAACGGCAGCTCCTCGCCCAGGACCGCCAGATGCGAGACCCCGCTGATCCGGGTGGCCGCCGGGTTCCACTGGCAGACCAGCCCCTCCCGGTCGAGGACGGCGATGCCGTCGGCGCTCGTGTCGATCACGGCCCGCTCGTGCGCCCGCTGCCGGACGACCTCCTGGTAGGCCACCGCGTTGCCGACCGCGACCCCCGCATGCCCGGCCAGCAGCTCCAGAAGTTCGAGCTCGGTGTGGCCGGCCTTGCGGCCGGAGAACAGCGCGTACAACGCGCCGTAGGGCCGGTTCGCCAGGTAGGACAAGCCCAGGGCGATCGTGTGCAGGCCCGGCAGCTCCTGCCAGATCAGGTCGTCGACCCGCGCACCCGAGGCCAGCATCACGGTCCGGCCCGAGCGGAGGATCTCGCTGACCAGGCTGTCGCGCAGCCCCACGACCGTGCCCCGCATGCGCTCGGGCAACCCTGAGGTGCTCACCAGACGCAGTCTGTCGTCCTCGATCCGCACGAAACCGCCCGCATCCGCCCCGGTCAGCTCGACCAGCGCGGCGGTGATCCGGTCGAGCACCACGTCGAGATCGAGTTGGGCGTTGAGGTCGGCGAGGATGTCGTTGAGCCGGCGGACCAGGCGGGCCCTCTCGGCCATGTGGTGCTGGACCAGCGCGACCTGCTCGATCGGGTGGTAGACGCAGACCCAGCCGGCGAAACCGCCGCCCGGGCCGCGCAGCGCGCTCGTGTCGGCCCGGACGTCCATCAGCCGGCCGAGCCGATGGGTCCTGCGGGTGCCGATCGAGATCGGCTGACCCGCCCGGACCCGTTCCAGCACCGCGTTGTACTCGGCCTGGTGCTCGGCCGGCACGATCGGGGCGATCTCACCGATCATCGCGGCGGCCGGCCAGCCGAACATCAGCTCGGCCGCCGGATTCCACAGGGTCACCCGCGAGTGTTCGTCCACGGCGACGATCGCATCGGCCGCGCACTCCACAACCGCCTGCGTCATCACCTCACCCTGCATGGCTCACCCCCATCGCATGGTGCCATCGGATCAGCCGAAGGACCTGCTCCTCCCCGGAATTGGTCACCCTCCGGACCGGGAGAACCTGCCGATCACGAAGGCGGCCAGGCCCGCGAGGAGGAACGACAGCAGCGAGGCGCTCATCCAGGCCTGCTTGGTGAAGTGCAGCCAGCCCTGCGCGTCGACCCAGAAATCGCTCCAGCCCGTCACCGCACCCGGGTTGATCAGCTGGTAGACCGCGAAACCGACCAGCCAGGCGACGATCATCCCCCACCGGGACGGCGCGTCCACCGAGGTGTTCCACTCGCCTCTGGCCCGGAAGAAGAAGTCCGCGACCAGGACGCCCAGCAGCGGCACGAACACCGAGCCGATCAGGCCGAGGAACCCGAAGTAGTTGTCCATCCGCAGGTTGAGCGCCAGCACCGTGATCAGGGCGCCCAGGCCGACCGACAGGTACCTGCGGTCCAGCCTCGGCATCAGGTTCTGGATCGACACGGCCGTGGAGTAGACGTTCGCGAACGACTGGTCGGCCTCGCGCAGCACGAAGACCCCGAAGAAGACCGCGCCGAGTGCCACGTGCAGGAACGGCTGGTAGACACCGTCGGTGGTACCGACCGTGAGGGCCAGGGCGAACAGGCCCAGGACGTAGGCCACGATCTGGGTGGCCGAGTAGCCGATGCTCGCGGCCCCGAAGGCGGCCCGGTCGGTGCGGGAATGCCGGGTGTAGTCGGCGGCCACCGGCACCCAGGAGATCGACACGGCCAGCGCGGCGTCGGTCGCGATCCAGAACAGGTTCCAGTCGGTGCCCCACGGGCCGTCGCCCTTCGGGCCCGGGTTGTCGCTCAGGTTCGGCAGGCCCGCCCGCAGGAACTGGACATAGAAGTAGACCAGCGCCACCAGCACGGCCGTGGTGACGAACCGGCGCAGCATCCGGACCGAGCCGAGCGGCCAGATCGTCAGGGCCGTGGTGATCAACCCGGCGATCACCACGTACAGCCACCGCTGCCCGCCGCCGAACAGCTCCAGCGCCGCGTCGGAGATGACGATCAGCTCGAAGGTGCCCCAGCCGATCAGCTGGGCGATGTTGAGGACCGTCGGGACGTAGGACAGCCGCGCACCGAACAGTCCGCGCAGCAGCACCATGGCGGGCTGGCCGGTGCGCGCGCCGGGCACCGCGGCCAGGCCGAGCATCAGCCCGCCCACCACCGTCCCGACGATCATCGCGAGGATGCCCGCAGAGATCGACAGCTGGGGGACGCCGTCCACATTGGGGGCCAGGACCGTGTAGGCCCCGGAGAAGGCGAACAGGCTGACGCCGAGGTTGGCCCAGAACGCGCTCTGGTCCCAGAAGCTCAGGACCCTCGGTGCGGGCTCGTCCAGCGTGTACGGGACTTCGGCGGCGTTCTTCTCGAGCACGACTGACATGCGAGACACACTCTTCCTACGCCGGCATTACCCGGACAGGTTCATGCGGTCGACGATGCCTGGGATCGCCCTCTCAGCCCGGCCTTGCCCGAGCTCCCGCGGTGATGAATTGGGCGTATCTTATACCCAACTCTTACCTACCATTCAAGCCACATAAGGGTCACTGCCGTCATCGGTGATCATCGGACGTCCGTGCTGCGCCCACGCCTGCATGCCCCCGTCCACGTTCGCGGCCTGCCAGCCCGCGTTGTTGAGTGCCTGCGTCACCTGCGCCGACCGGCCGCCGACCCGGCAGATCACATACACGTCCCGGTCCTGCGGGATCTCCCCCGCCCGGTCCGACAGCTGGCTCATCGGAATGTGCACGGCCTCGGGCGCATGCCCGGCCTGCCATTCCTCCGGCTCCCGCACGTCCAGCAGGTAGGCGTCCACCGGAACGGCGGCGGCCTGGACCGCCGGGATCTGCTCACCGAAATTCATCACACCCCACATGGAACCCTGAGTATCGGCACCGCGTCGAATCGCGCATGAGGACTTGTGCGCTGCTTCTGACGGCATTCAGTCTGGTCACGCTCTCGGCGTGTGGCTCAGAGAAGGCTACGTCGGCGGACCCGGTGACCGGATCACCGGGGGTGGTCTCGCCGTCCCCCACCACGGCCCCCGCCACGTCGCTGACCGTCACGCTGACCAGGTCCCCCACGTCCAAGCCGATCACCTGGACGCTCACCTGCGACCCCGCGGGCGGCACGCTGCCGGCGGCGGCCAAGGCCTGCGCCCAGCTCACCGCCGGTTCGTTCGCGCCGGTCGCGGCCGATGCGACCTGCACCGAGATCTACGGCGGGCCGGAACGGGGCACGGTCACCGGCACGTTCCAGGGCAAGCCGGTCGACGCGGTGTTCAGCCGGAAGAACGGCTGTGAGCTGGACCGCTGGTCCAAGGTCAGCGAGCTGTTCGGCGAGCTGCCCCGGGTCCGCTAACTTCAGCAGTTTCGACATCCTGCGGTCGGCCAGCGGCTTGCCGCCGGTCTGGCAGGTGGGGCAGTACTGCAGGGCCGAGTCGGCGAACGACACCTCGCGGATCACGTCATCGCAGACCGGGCAGTGCTGGCCCGCCCTGCCATGGACGCGCAGGCCCTGCTTCTTCTCGGCCTTGAGCCCGCCCGCCGCCACCCCCCTGGCTCTGTCCACCGCCTCCTCAAGGATGGTCACGATCACCCCGTGCAGGGCGGTGACCTCGTCCTCGGTCAGCGTGGAGGCCAATGTGAACGGCGACATCCGGGCCGCGTGCAGGACCTCGTCGGAGTAGGCGTTGCCGATCCCCGCGATGATCTTCTGGCTGCGCAGCAGGCCCTTGATCTGGGTCCTGCGGTCCTTGGTGATCTCATACAGCGAGGCCGGGGTGAAGTCCTCGCTCAGCGGGTCGGGCCCGAGATCGGCGATGCCGGGGACGTCGGTGGGGTCGTGGACGACATGGACCGCGAGGCCCTTCCTGGTTCCCTGCTCGGTCAGGTCGAAGCCCGACCCGTCGTCGAGGAACACCCGCATCGCCACCGGGTTCTTGCCGCCCGGCCGCATCGGAGCCTGGGGCAGGGCGTCGTTCCACCTGAGCCAGCCCAGCAGCGCGAAGTGGACGACGAAGTGGATCCCGTCCACGTCGAGATCGAGGAACTTCCCGCGCCGGGTGACCCCGGTCACGGCCAGCCCGTTGAGCGCGTGGATCGGCGGGTCGTAGGTCTTGAGGGCAGAGATGGCAAGAACGTCGACGCGGGCGATGGCGTGCCCTGCTGCGCGTTCCCGCAGGAACACCGCCAGCGACTCGACCTCAGGTAGCTCCGGCATACCTCAAAGTATCGCCTACCCGGTTTTCCCCAGGCCTGTGGATGGCTGTGGACAACACCTGTGGACAACCTGGGGTTGGTTCGGATTATCGGCCCCTGACGTGGCCTAACTCACCCAGATGTGGACTTTTCTTTACACCCCGTCCATCTCGACTATCCACAGGACCTGTGGATAACTCTTGGGCGACCGGGACGTCCCAGAAAGCCAGTTCATGCCGCATCCCCTCGCGGAAAAGCGCCGTCGCACGCCCCTCCTCCGGGGCCGCCTCGTCCAGCATCCGCCCGCAGCGCGCCGCCAGTTCCGCGAAACCCGGGTCCGCGTAGGCCTCGACCCAGCGCCGGTAGCGGGGCTCGGCCGGCGGGTCCTGCGCCAGGATCCCGCCGAGCGTCGAATAGCCCCACATACACGGATAGAGCGCGGCGAGCCCATCTCCATAGTGCTCGGCCGCCTTCAGCAGGAAGTGCGTGTAGTCCTCGCACGCGCGGCCCTTCACCGCCCCGTCGAGATCGGCCCCGAACTCGACCGACAGTTCCCGGTGCAGCCGCAGCTCCTCGGTGAACGTCGCATGGGCCAGCCCGACGAGATCTCCCAGGTGCCGGTCAGGGGCCTGCCACGCCAGCCGGCTGAACACCCGCACATAGTCGTGCAGGAAGAGATAGTCCTGCTCCAGCCAGGACCGGAACACGGCCTCCTCCAGATCCCCCCGCCCGATCCCCGCCACCGTCGGATGCCTCGCCTGCTCCTCGACCAGCGGCCGCCCGAGCGTCTCCAGTCTGCCCGCCAAACTCATCCGACTCATCCGCGCATTGTCCCAGCCCCCGGCAGTACGCACATGCGCTCGAGCACGTGCCTGCGATCGCCAAGCGGATGATCCGACCCCGTCAGGGCTGAGGGGGCGAGCAATGCGGGGCCGGTCATCGGATTCCTCAGCAACCACAACGGCGCCGTTCGCAGAGCGCGGTCGGATGGTGCGGAGTCAGGGACGGCGGCGTACTCGGCGTCGGTGACGGGGGGTCAGCCAGTGGACGATGTCGTGGTCGGCGTCGCCTTCGTTGATGGCCAGGTGGACCATCAGCCGGTTCGGTGCGGCGCCGTGCCAGTGATCCTCGTCGGTCTCGAACAGCACGCGGTCGCCGGGCCGGATGACCTCGACCGGTCCGCCGCGGCGCTGGCACAGACCGATCCCTTCGGTGACGAAGACGGTCTGGCCAGCGGGTGGCGGTGCCAGTGGGTGCGCGCCCCGGGCATGAAATGCACCAGGTTGGCGGTGACCCGGGACGGGGCGGGTGCCGCGGCGACGACGTCGATGTAGACGTCGCCGGTGAACCAGTCGGCGGGACCCTTGGCTGTGTCGATCGAGCTTCGCGTGATCGTCCTCACTCGCGGCTGGGCCTGATCACGTTCTCCCCGCTGGTCCTGACCACGGAGTGGACCACCACCCCATCCCTGATCCATTCGGAATGGTTGGTAACGATGGGGTGTCTCAGACCATTACCTCTTGTCAGAAGCAGCACCCGGGAGAGAAGGGCATACGGTGACGAGCGATTCTCAGCGATTCACCACCATGTACGACGAGTGCCGGCAGCAAGTCTGGGCCTATGTGGTCAGCAGGGCGGGCCGGCAGATCGCGGATGAGGTGGTGAGCGAGACGTTCGCCATTGCCTGGCGGCGGTTCGACGATCTGCCCGAGGAGCCGCTGTCGTGGCTGCTCGTCGTGGCCAGGAACGTGCTGCGCGACAACATCCGGGCCGAGGCCCGGCGGGAGTCGATGCAGGCCGAACTGCGGTCGTGGGCCGAGAGCGATCATGCCGAGCAGGTCGCGGACCGTCTCGCGGTGATCAAGGCGTTGGCGGCACTGGCGCAGGACGATCGGGAGATCCTCATCCTCGTGGCGTGGCAGGGCCTGTCCCCGCGGGACGCGGCCAAGGTCGTCGGCTGCACCCCTGCGGCCTTCCGGGTCCGGCTGCACCGGGCGCGCAAACGCCTCGTCCAGGCGGTCGAATCCCCCCAAGCCGTCCGGGCCCCGGCCCGGGCAGGAAACAAGATCAGTCAGGAGTGGTCATGAACCCGATCGAAGAACTGAAGGCCGCCAAGCCCGCGCATCTGGATGCGCCGACCGACGACACGACCCGTTCCCGCGAACTGTCCTACGCTATGGCGCAGTCCCGCCAGGTGCGCGCGCGCCGCAGGATCGCCAAGCCCGCCTGGGGCCTCAGCCTGGTCGGCGCGGCAGCGGCGGCGACCACCGTGGCGCTGACGGTCGCCAACGGGGGAGTGAGCACCACCCCGCCTTCGGCCACGTCGCAGACGCCCGCGGCGCCCACGGTCTCCCTGGATGCCCGCAACGTCCTGCTCGCCGCCGCCCACTCGGCCGAGACCCAGCCCGACACCGTCGGGAAGTACTGGCACGTCGGCACGGTGTTCAGGTCGCTGTACAAGGCGGGCACCTACAGCGTCATCGACCAGCAAAAGAGCGAGACCTGGACCCCGTTCGACCCCAAGGGGCAGACCTGGAACCGCAGCCAGAGCCTCGGCTTCCTCCCGGCGACCCCGGCGGACGCGGTGGCGTGGAAGGCGGCGGGCTCCCCAACCAAGATCAACGTGACGGTCGAGGAGAAGGGCCAGTACGGCAAGATCCCGCTTTCGGCGACAGCCGGCCCCGCCCGGACGACCCACCAGGGCCCCGTCATGCCCTCCTCCCCGTCGCCCTCATCGCCCAACTCCGCCCCCACACCAGTGAACGCTGCGGCCAGTTCCTCCGCGGATGACAAGATCTTCTGGCTCGGTAAGAACGTGTCGATGACGGACCTTCGGGGCCTCCCGTCCGACCAGGCCGCGCTCAAGAAGTGGCTGCTCAACGCCTACGAGGGCCACGGCACCGAGTCCACGGGTGACAAGGTCTCGGCAGATCGCTGGCTCTACGACGTCTCCGTGGGTCTCATCAAGGACATGCCGGTGACCCCGAAGGTGCGCGGCGCGGCGTTCCGGATGCTCGCCAACCTCAAGTCCATCAAGGTCATCCAGAACGTCAAGGTCGCCGACGGCCGTGTCGGCACCGCCGTGGCGATCAACGGCATCAGCAAGGTCCAGTCCAGCGACACCGGCTCCGCCACGGGCGTCAACCGCGACGAACTGATCTACGACACCCGCACCGGCCAGGCCCTGGCCCAGCAGTCCATCGTCGTGAAGCCCGGCGGCCCCCAGAAGAACTACGCCCCCGGCGCCAACTGGTACTCGCTGCTCGTTACCGGCACTGGCTGGACGGACGTGACCCCCTAGCCAAGATCAAGACTTGAACGGCCCCCTC
>JBDSTJ010000690.1:0-7826 GCA_039928335.1 Streptosporangiaceae bacterium
CCGGTCGGCCACCGTGTGAAGCTAACAGCACCCACGACTTCACTCAACTCCCACCGGCTTCACCGCGCGAAACCAGGCCGGCAGGCGTAGGTCAACACGCCCTGGCGGTGGGGTGCACCTGGTCTCACCTAGCCCCTGCGGAGTAGGGGTTCGGTCCCTCGCCGGCACGATGTGCGAGCGGGTGGCCGACGGTGAGTCTCGACCCATGAGAATCTCGAGGATTTTGACGGTCGTCACCGTCGCGGTGGCGTCGTTGCTGCCACCGTCCGCCCACGCGGCACCGGCCGAGAGCCGGTGCTCGGCCATCTCCGGCGCCGTGTGCGACACGATCACGGTGCCGTTGGTGCGCGGCCGGCCGGTGCTGGGCACCACCAAGGTCGGGTACGCGGTTCTGCCGCGCCGTGACCGCTCCCGTCCGTCGAAGGGAATGGTCGCGGTGAACCCGGGTGGGCCGGGAGACTCCGCCCTCGCCTACGCCGACGCCTATGCGGGGCTCTACGCGGATCTGCTCACCGACCACGATCTGCTGCTGATGGATCCGCGCGGGGTCGGTGACTCCAGTCCCGTCGACTGCGGGATCACCCAGATCACCTCCCGTGCGGGCCTGCTCCAGGCGGCCGAGGACTGCGGGCGGTCGCTGGGTGCACGCTCCCGTGGGTACACCTCGGCTGAGATCGCCGATGACCTCGACGCGATCCGGGCCCGGCTGGGCGTGCCCCGGCTGCAGCTACTGGGCCAGTCCTACGGCACGTACCTGATGACCGTCTACGCCCAGCGGCACCCCCGTCAGGTCCAGTCGATGGTGCTCTCCAGCGCCTATCCGCTCGACTTCGACCTGTGGGGCCGCCCCAACATCCGGGCCGTCCGCCGTACTCTCGGCCTGCTCTGCGAGCGCAGCGAGACCCGCTGCGACGGTCCGGCGGTGACCGCCGACCTCGAGCAGCTGGCCGGTCGGCTCCGGCACGACCCTCTCCCGTTCACCGACCAGCTCGGCAACCCTCGGCTGCTCGACGAGGCCCTGCTCGCCGCGCTCGTCTACGGCGCGGCCGGCGACGCCGGGACGACGCTCGGCGACTTCCCCAGGATCCTTCGCGAGGCAGTGCACGGAGCCAACGACGACCTCGTGGCGACCGCCGTCGAGCTGGACCCGTACCAGCTCTCCGAGCCTGGACTGTCGCCCTTCAACGTCGGCCAGAGCTTCGCGGTCATGTGCAACGACTATCCGACGGAATGGAGCCGCCAGGCCTCGTTCCCCGTCCGCCGGCAGCAGTACGACGCCCGCCGCGCCGCTCTGTCCGAGCGCACGTTCCGCCCGTTCAGCCCCGCCGCCTGGACCAGCGCCCCGACCGACCGGGGCGATGTCTGCATCCGCTGGCCCGACCGCGCCGCCCGGCCGCAGCACACCGGCGGCCCGTTCCCCGACGTCCCGGTGCTGGTGATGTCCGGCGAGCTCGACCCCAACACCCCCACTGAGGAAGGCCGCCTGGCCGCCGCTCAGTTCCGCCGCGCCACCGTCGTCGAGATCCCCAACGCCGGGCATGTGGCCGAACGCGAGCCTTCCGGCTGCGCCGCGAACCTTCAGATCACCTTCCTGCGTACCGGCCGGCCCGGCGACACGCGGTGCCTGGCCTCCATCCCGCCGATCCCGGTCACCTGACCGCAGTCGTGGCTGGAAAAGGAGTGGACGGGGTGATGTTCGGGCTTGTAGTTTCCCGTTGACCGTGACAACGCCTGAGGAGGTGAGACCCGTGAACGCTGTAGCGATATGGGTGCTCCCCCTCTGCGTCACGGTCGGGCGATTGACGTAGGTGTCGCCGGGAGCGCCTCGACAACAGGGCACTCCCGAAAGGCACCACTGATGCACTCTCAGCAGTTCACCGCCGAACCGCCGTCGAACGGTACGGCCGAGCCCCTCATCTTCGACGTGATCATTGCCGGGTGCGGCCCGACCGGCGCGATGCTGGCCGCCGAACTGCGGCTGCACAAGGTGCGGGTCCTGGTGTTGGAGAAGGAAACCGAGCCCAAGTCCTACGTCCGCATCGTCGGCCTGCACATTCGCAGTATCGAGCTGATGGCGATGCGCGGACTGCTGGATCGCCTGCTCGAACACGGACGACGGCGTCCGGCCGCCGGATTCTTCGCCGCCATCACCACACCCGCACCCCGGGGCCTGGATTACCCGCACGCCTACCTGCTGGGCATCCCGCAGCCGGTCATCGAACTCCTGCTTGAAGAACATGCGATCCACCTGGGTGCGCAGGTCCGGCGCGGTTGCGCGGTCGCCGGTTTCGAGCAGGACGAGGAGGGCGTGACCGTCGAGCTGGCCGGCGGGGAACAGCTGCGTGCGCGCTATCTCCTCGGCTGTGACGGCGGGCGCAGTACGGTGCGCAGACTGCTCGGCGTCGGCTTCCCCGGCGAGCCCTCGCGGAGCGAGACGCTGATGGGCGAGATGGAAGTGGGGGTGTCGCAGGAGGAGATCTCCGCCAGGGTGGCCGAGATCAGCAAGATCCACAAGCGATTCTGGCTGAGGCCCTTCGGCGCGGGGATCTACAGCGTCGTGGTCCCCGCGGCGGGAGTCAGCGACCGCGCGGCACCGCCCACCCTCGACGATTTCCGACAGGAGCTGCGCGCCATCGCCGGCACCGATTTCGGCGTGCACTCCCCGCGCTGGCTGTCCCGCTTCGGGGATGCCACCCGGCTGGCCGAGCGTTATCGGGTCGGGCGGGTGCTGCTGGCCGGAGACGCGGCACACATCCATCCGCCCATCGGCGGACAGGGCCTCAACCTGGGCGTTCAGGACGCCGTCAACCTCGGCTGGAAACTGGCCGCGCAGATCCGCGGCTGGGCACCGGACACCCTGCTGGACACCTACCAGAACGAACGTCATCCGGTTGCCGAGGACGTACTGGACAACACCCGCGCCCAGCTGGAACTGCTGTCCACCGAACCGGGACCGCAGGCCGTGCGCAGGCTGCTCACCGAACTGATGGACTTCGACGAGGTGAACCGCCACCTGCTCGAGAAGATCACCGCGATCGGCATCCGCTATGACTTCGGCGAGGGCCCCGACCTGCTCGGCCGCCGCCTGCGCGACCTCGACACGGAACAGGGCCGCCTCTACGGTCTGCTGCATCGCGGCCGCGGCCTGCTGCTGGACCGCACCGAACGCCTCACCGCCGGCCGCTGGTCAGACCGGGTCGACTACCTCGCGGACCCCTCTGCGGTCCTGGATGTTCCGTGCGTCCTGCTACGCCCCGACGGCCACGTCGCCTGGATCGGCGACGACCAGCAGGACCTGGACGACCACCTCGCCCGCTGGTTCGGTGTGCCCGCCGACTGATTGCGGCGCGGAACCTACCTCAGCGGCGGGGCGTCGTCGGCCCAGGGGCGTGCGGTTTCGAGCTGCTGGGCGAGGGACAGCAGGAGCGGTTCGGAACCGAGCGCGCCGACGAACTGCAGGCCGAGGGGAAGCCCGTTCGCCGTCCGGTGGAGCGGGACGGACATCGCGGGACGGCCGGTGATGTTGGCGAGCTGGGTGAAGGGGACGGGCGCGAGGTTGGCGATCAGTTGGTCGTCCCAGAGCCTGGTCCTGGCCATCGGCCCGGCCAGCCGCAGCCGGAGCAGGAACTCACCCAGCACCTGGAGGACGCGCGGCGTGTCCAGCTCGCCGACGCGGACCGGCGGACCGGCCAGCGTGGGGGTGAGCAGCAGGTCGTAGCGCTCGTGGAAGGCGGCCAGGGCACGGGTGTGGACGTTCCACCGGTCGTGTGCGGCGATGTACTCGGCCGCGCTGACCGAGCGGGCCGCGCCCGCCAGCATCCGGGTGTCGAGTTCGAAGTCCCTGGTGGGCGCGCCGGTGGTGCGCTGGATCTCCGCGATGGTCGCGGCGGCCTCGCACCCCCACATCAGGAGGAAGTCGCGGGCGAGTTGCTGGCCGTCGAGGTCGGGTTCGGCCGGCTCGACGTCGTGGCCGAGATCGCTCAGCAGCTTCACGGCACCGTCGACCGCGGCGACCGCCTCGGGGTCGACCGGTGTGTTCAGCGGGGAGCGGGTGGTGAAACCGACGCGCAGCCGTCCCGGTTCTCGCCGCGCGGATTCGGCGTACGAGGTGGCGGGTCGGGCCGCCAGGTAGGGGCCGCCGAGATCGGGGACGGCCGTCATCACGTCGAGCATCGCCGCACTGTCCCGCACACTGCGGGAAATCACTCCCTCAGTGGCGGCACCGTGGAAGTACTCGCCGTGGCCCGGCCCGGCCGACAGCAGGCCGCGGCCGGCCTTGAGCCCGAACAGTCCGCAACACGCCGCGGGAATGCGGATCGATCCGCCGCCGTCACTGGCCCCCGCGACCGGTACGACCCCGGCCGCCACGGCCGCGGCCGAGCCCCCCGAGGACCCGCCCGGCGTGTGCGCGAGGTTCCACGGGTTGCGGGTGGGGCCCGACGCCACCGGCTCGGTGACCGATTTCGTCCCGAATTCCGGGGTGTTGGTCTTGCCGAAGACGACCAGCCCCGCGTCCAGCCAACGCTGCACGATCATGCTGTGCGCGGGGGCCACCCGGCTGCGCAGGGACCGGGACCCCGCGGTCGTGGGCAGGCCCTCGTAGTCCTGCCCCAGGTCCTTGATGAGGAACGGCACCCCCGCGAACGGTCCCGAAAGCTCCCCGGCCGCGCGGGCACGGGCGATCTCATACATCGGCCGCACGATCGCGTTGAGCGCCCCGCCGACCTGCTCGGCCCGCCCGATCGCCGTCTCCAGCACCTCACCCGGCGACACCTCACCCTGGGCGACCAGCTCCGCCAGACCGACCGCATCGAACCGCCGATACTCGGTGTACTCCACGTGTCCCACCTCCACCCGAGATTCCGACCCATCGGTAACCTGGGCCCCGAGGCCATCTTGCCGGTTCCCGGTGTGTCGGTCATTCCCGGTGGGCAGAACTCCGGCTCCCGCACCCGCCAGGGTGCGGATCGGGTGGGAAGCCGCCACCCGTCACGAACGTAGGCGTCGAGCGAAGGCCATCCACTCCGTACGGCTGAACTCAAGGACCGGGCCGGCGCCACCGGCCTTGGTGTCGCGAACTCCGATGGTGCGGGTATTCGAGCGCCCGACCTCGACGCAGGACTGGTTGGGCTCGCTACGGAGGGCCTTGCGCCAGCCCGTGAAATTCTGAGTCATGGAGCGGGTCCCGCCTTGTCGGTGATCTCGTCTGCAAGCTCGCTGAGCAGCCTAAGACTGTTCGTCCCCGATAGTGCCGCGTTCCTCACGGTCTCGTACCGGCGCAGGTACGGAGCGACACGTTCGGGTGCGGTGTGCACGTGGTCGGCACTGAGCATCGCGTCGACGGCCATCACCGGATCGGCAGGATCCGGAAACGTGAAAATAGTGATCTGGGAACTGGGCATCATGCTCGCGACCTTGCCTGTGACGAGGGGAAAGATCCTCACAGACAGGCGGGCTTCCACTTCGACCAGCTCGCGGATGCGATGCAGTTGGGCGCTCATGATGGCGGGGTCGACGCTGAATCGGCGCAGCCCCACCTCATCGAGGATGATCTCGTATGACGGTCCTCCTGGACGAAGGAAAGTCGTCTGTCGTTCGATTCGAGCCTCTACCAACCGCTCTGGCTGGTAGTTGATCGGCCCCTCCGCCTTGGCGAGTTCGATGAGAGCCCAGATGTAGTCCGGGGTCTGCAGGATGCCGGACACGGTGCCTGGCTGGTACTCACGGATGCTGGCTGAGCCTGACTCGACGTCGGCGTAGAGGCGCTGGCGGTCGCCCATGGCGTCGCCGTACCTGTCCCACCAGCCGAGCTCCCCGGCCTCGCGGGCGATCTGGATGATGTGCATCCACCGGTCGCCGGTGATCTCCAGGACGTCGAGGATGTTCATCACGTCGCGGATATTGGGTTTGACCTGGGCGTTCTCCAGCCTGGTGATCTTCATGCGGGACTGCAGGATCATCCCGCCGAGTTGCTCGGTGGTGAGGCCTCGGGCCTCGCGGAGGTCGCGGAGTTCGACGCCCAGCCGGCGGCGTCGGACCAAGGGACTGGTCACAGCCGTCTCCTGGCGGGTCGGACAGGCATTCGACTACTGCTTGTATCGAACACGAACCGTATGGAGTCGGACAACCGGTTTCGCAGGTTCCCCCGAAGTTGTGCGAGCCCCGGCTGTGCGCACAGAAACCGGCGTGCACAGTCCACTCGCGTACCCGTCCCGCTCGTCCGGGAGCAGTGCGAACTCTCTATCATCCCTGCCCTGATTTCCGGTACATGACCGGCTGCACGCTGTGACGATGAAAGCTCAAGCGACCTTCTCCTGCGAGGTGCCCTCATGTTCATCGACCCCGCCGCAGGTGACTGCTGGCACCGCGACTTTCCCGGCACGACCGACCAGGTCCGCGTGGTCCGGGCCTTCACCGCCGCGCTGCTCGCCGACTGCCCGTTCCTCGACGAGGTCCTCCTGGGCGTCGACGAACTCGCCGCCAACACCATCCGGCACACCCGCTCGGGTGAGCTCGGCGGCCGGTTCACCGTCGAGCTCCGCCGGTGGCACGGCCCCTACGACGAGCACGGCAAGGACACCGAACTCGTCGCCGTGTCCGTCCGCGACCAGGGCGGTCCCCGCGAACCGGTCGCCGACATCCGCGACCCCGACGACGAGGACTTCTGGCTGGCCGAGTCGGGCCGCGGCCTGTGGACGGTGTCGCGCACCGCGGTCCGCTGGGGCTGGTTCGGCAACGCCGCCGGCCGTACCGTCTGCGCGGTGTTCGCCGCCCCCGCCCTCCTCCCCGTCGCCGCCTGACCGACCACAGGCCGGGGTCGTCCGCGAGCGGGCCTGGCAGCGCATCAGCACCGCCCAGCCCCGCATCGCGAAGTAGCAGAGCAAGTCCGACCGCCTCTACCCGGTGATCCGGCTCACCCCGCGCTGACCGGGCCGGCCGCGCCGGGGTTCAGCAGGATGATCACGGTGACCGCGATGATCCACAGGATGATCAGCGCGAGGACGATCCTGGACCAGGAGAGTCTCGGGGGCAGGTGGTTCACAGCCATCCGCTTCTGCGCAGGAGCCGGTGGACGAGGACGACGGAGATCACCATGACGGTCATGGCCAGGGGATAGCCGAGCAGCCAGTGGAGTTCGGGCATGTAGTCGAAGTTCATGCCGTAGATCCCGGCGATCATCGTGGGGACGGCGATGAGCGCGGCCCAGGACGAGATCTTGCGCATGTCGGCGTTCTGCTGGGTGGCCACCTGGTTCTGCTGGCGGCCGACCAGGGCGAGGTGGGCGGTCAGCGCGCTGGACAGCAGCTCATTGTGGGCGTCGACCTGCTCGTCGACGCGCAGCAGGTGGTCGAGCACGTCCCGGAAGTCCTCAGTGGTGTTCGCGCACAGCGAGATCCGGCCCTTGACGATCTCCTCCAGCACCGGGATGAGCGGGTCCTGGGCGCTGCGGAACTCCAGCACCTCCCGTTTGAGGGAGTAGATGTCCTCGGTGACATCCTTGTGCTCGGGGCTGAACACGTCCCGTTCCAGGGCGATGAGGTCCGCCTCGACCTCGTGGACGATCTCGGAGTAGGTGTCGACGATCTGGTCGCACACCGCGTAGAGCACCCCGGGCGGCCCGGCGTCGAGCAGCCGGCGGTCGGCCTCGATGCGCTTGCGGACCCGGGTCAGCGGGGTGGCGAGGCCATGCCGGACTGTGATCACGAAGTCGTCGCCGAGGAACAGCATGATCTCCCCGACTTCGATGTCGGAGGTCGCATCCAGGTAGTGCAGGGTCTTGAGCACAACGAACAGGGTGTCGTCGTAGTGCTCGATCTTGGGCCGCT
>JBDSTJ010000691.1:0-3748 GCA_039928335.1 Streptosporangiaceae bacterium
CCGGCGTGCCGTCCGCGACCGCGACCGCGCGGGTCCGCTCGAGCCCGTCGTCGGACGAACCGCTCCCCCGGCTCCAGGCCGCCGCCGTCAGGGTGCTCCAGCCGGCCCGGCGCAGCGGTGACCCGAAGATCAAGGTCATCCGGCGGTCGGACCAGGGCGAGCCGCAGATCGTGGTGAGCTGGCAGGTGAGCAGCGCTCCTGCCGATGCCGCGACCAAGGCGCTCCTGATCGAGGACGCGACCCTGATCCTGCAGCTCATCCAGAAGACGAAGCTGCCCGAGTTCGGCTCCGTGCTGTTGCTCGCGAACGCGAACGTCACCGGCCAGGCGAAGCTCGTGCTGCGCGGCGAATACCTCGCCGTGGCGATGCGATCCGAGCATTTCACCATCAAACGCGTCTGGTTGCAGACCGGAGGAAAGCGCGCTCTGGTTCATCCGCAGTTGCGCTGAGCCGGCCTCAATCTTCTCCAGCCCGATCGAGAAGGCCGTTCAGGGTCCGACGATGATCGAGGCCTTCTCCGGATAGAAGGCGATCAGTCCCTTGATCTCCTTGACGTCCGGGATCGGCGCCTCGTAGGACCAGGCCACGTCGTCATGGACGGTCTCGCCCAGCCGCACCGACCAGTAGGAGGCCTGGCCCTTGAACGGGCACACGCTCTCGGTGTCGGTGGGGGCCAGCAGCTCCATCCGGACGTCCTGCGGGTCGAGGTAGTAGCGGACCGGAAGCCCGCCCTCGCGCAGCAGCCAGGGACTGGCCGTCTCCGCCACCGTCACACCGCCGACTTCGACGCGCACCGCCACGTCGCCCCGCTCCAAGGTGATCCTGTGTGCATTCACCTCTGAGCTAACGGCCGGACCGCGGCCGATCATTCCCCGACCGGAAAGCAGTTCCTGACCACCGGGGGGATAGGCAACCCTAAGTCAGGGATTTACCGTTTCTTCCATGAACCCGATAATCATGGCCGCAGGTCTGGTCGCCGTGGGACTGCTCTCGCCCGGCATGGCCGTGACCTCCGCGAAAGCCACACCGTCCGTCCACATCTCCCGCGTCTGGTACGACTCCCCCGGCAGGGACTCCCGCAGCACCACCAGCCTCAACGGCGAATGGGTGCAGATCAAGAACTCGGGCGCTGCCCGCCGCTCGCTGAAGGGCTGGACCCTCCGCGACCGGGGCGGCAACGTGTACGTCTTCCCCGCGTTCACCCTCGGCGCGGGCAAGACCGTCAAGATCCACACTGGCAGCGGCAAGAACGGCGCGTCGCACCGCTACCAGCGCAGGAAGACCTCCGTGTGGAACAACTCCGGAGACGCGGCGATCCTGCGGAACGCCGCCGGCACCTCCGTCGACTCCTGCTCCTGGACCCAGGGCGTGTCGAAGTACTGCTAGGTCTGCGGATAGGGCGGGAGGAGTTCGGTGTAGCCGAGCCCGCGGACCTGCTCGCCGTTGATGACGCCCCGCACCGCGCAGGCGCCCTCCCAGTACTTGCCGAGGGAGGACGCCAGCTCCTGGTCGCGCAATCGGGGCGTGATGATCAGATGGCCGCCGGGGACCCTGAGGCGCCAGCCGCTGGCGTAGGTGTGGCGGGTCGCCGGACTGGTCCAGGTCCCGAGCCGTTTCAATCCCATCCGCCTGCGCGGGATCGCGACGGTGGTGCCGTTCGCGCGCACCACCGTACCGATGGCGTGGACGGCCTTGCCGAGGCTGTCGCGGAACACGTAGACCATGTACTCGGTGTGGTTCGACAGCTGAACGCTGAACCAGTCCCAGCCGGCCACGGTCGGGGTGAAGTCGCCCCACTGGTGGTCGAACCAGGACTGCCCGGTGACCTTGATCTTCCTACCGTGGTCCACGATCGTCCCCGACGTCTTCACCCTGGTCTGGGAGTAGTAGGAGGAGGAGCCCATCGCACCGAACGGGATGATCCCGCCCTTGCCGTGCAGGGCCGCCGGGACCAGTGACCTGAGGTCGAGCGACAGGCCGAAGCCCGCCTGCTTCGAGGATGCGCTGATCTTGCTCTTGCCGTTGCGGCCCGCCAGGTGCCAGCCCAGCAACCGGATGTCGTAGCCGCCCTTCCCGGGCAGCACGTCCGCCTGGACGGTGGTGCGGGAGTCGTACTCGAACGTGCGTCGGTTCAGGTCGGTGACGGCAAAGTGCGCCCAGTAGGTCGAAGCCCTGGGAAAGAGCCCGAGGCCGTGCCGGAAGAACGTCAGCTCATACCCGTAGGAGTGCTTGACACCCTTGGCGTCCCGACCGGACAGGTGGCCGGTGAAGTACCACCATTCGTTCTTCACGTCGTGCGGGGACTCGTCCTTCGGGAGGCTGATCCTCGGTTTGGGCTTCGCCGCCGGGGCGGCCTGGACCGCGGCCGGGGACGGGACCGGTGCGAATGCGACCGCCAGTGCCGTCAGCGCCAGGAGCCAGCGCCTGCGGTGAGTGCCGAACCGTGCCGTGCCGGACTGCGCCATGGGGACCTCCGGGGGGGGTGAGGGTGGAGCCATGACTCTTGACTTTACTCGCCAGTAAACACGTAGGGGCCCGTGGACCGCGGGCGCAGGCCCCGATCAGCCCGCATTGCCTAGTTTGACGCGCAGTTGTGCTTACGGTGATCGGTCAGTGAAGCCCCGCGTGCGAGCATCGATCCATGCTCGCCGACTCGAACCCAGTCCCATGAGGCAACGAGGCGTGAACCGCCTGTCCATCCGCACGGTCCTCCAGGAGGTCCCGTGGCCGGATCCCCTGCGCGAGGACGCCGATGACGACCCGGACGAACCCCGTCGCGCCGGGTCAGTTCAGTCAACCGACTGAAGCCGTCACCGCGAGGCGACGCTAGCTTGATCTCAACGGCACCGGTCTACCCGGAAGGTCAGGTTCTCGGATCACGGGGAGGTGTGCCGGTGAGCCCAGAACGGCTGCTCGGCCGGGAGCGGGAGGTCGCCGCCCTCGTCGCCCTCATCGCGGTCGGCCGGGAGAGCGGCTCGGCGACGCTGATGATCGGTGAGCCGGGAATCGGGAAGTCCGCGCTCCTCGCGGTGGCCAGAGCCGCCGCCCGTGACGCCGGGTACACGGTGCTCGAGGCGGTCGGCGTCGAAGGCGAGATGCACCTCCCGTTCGTTGGCGTGCATCAGCTGCTCGCGCCGATCATGGGCGGGCTGGACGGCTTGGACCAAGCCCAGCGCGAGGCGCTCGGCACCGCCCTGGGCCTGTCCAGCGGTCGGAGTCCCGACTTGTTCCTCATCGCCGAGGCGACGTTCGCCCTGATGCGGCTCGAGCGCCGCCGGGGGCCGGTGATCGTCCTCGTCGACGACGTCCACTGGCTTGATCCGCAGTCCCACCGGATCCTGGCGTTCCTCGCCCACCGGGGCATCCCGGCCGGGCTCTGCGTCCTGGGCGTGATGCGCGTGGGCCACCCGGGGCCGTTCGCCGACGCCGGATTCCCGGAACTTCCGGTCCAGGGGGTCGATGACGACACCGCCGAGCGGATCCTCCGGGCGCAGGCCGTCACCCTCAGCCCCGGTGACCTGCGCAGGATCCGCCGTGAGGCCCTGGGAAATCCCCTCGCCCTGCTCGAGCTGCCGCGGACGTGGGGAGACGGCCCGCTGACCGACGATCACCCACCTGCGCTGTCCGCCCGCCTGGAGCTCGCGTTCGCCGGGCGGGTCGCGGACCTTCCGGCCGGAACCCGTGACGCGCTCCTGATCGCGGCCGTGAGCTCATCGAGCGACACCGGGGAGATCCTTGCCGCGTTGTC
>JBDSTJ010000692.1:0-9294 GCA_039928335.1 Streptosporangiaceae bacterium
CTGCGCACGGTCCGTGGTCCGGCCGGCGGCGTTGTGGAGGTCATCTGCATCGACTCCGGGCCCGGCATGCCCGATGTGGGGCTGTCCCTCAAGGACGGGCACTCCACCAGCGGAACCCTCGGCATCGGGCTCGGTGCGGTGTTCCGCCTCGCCGACGACTGCGACGTCTACTCCGAGACCGGGCGCGGAACCGTCATGGTCAACCGTTTCCATGAGCGGGCGGACACCCCCCGGCAGGACTGGCCGAGCGGCGGGCTCACCCGCCCGCTCGGCGGTGAGACGGCCTGCGGTGACATCTTCGCCGTCCACGAGGACGGCCCCATCACGTTCGGCATGGTCTGCGACGGTCTCGGCCATGGCCCGCTCGCGGCCATCGCCGCGCAGGAAGCGGTACGGATCCTGCGGGCCGGCCCGCCGCCGGTGAGCCCGTCCGAGGTGCTGGAACGCCTTCACCGGGGCCTCAGCCACACCCGGGGCGGCGCGATCTCGGTGGTCCGGATCGACCGGGAGACCCGGCAGATCCGGTTCGCTGGACTCGGCAACGTGTCGGGCTGGATCGTCCGGCCGGACGGCAGACAGGGAATGATCTCGGTGCCGGGTATCGCGGGGCACCAGGCCCGGACCTTCCGCGAGTACGGCTACGAGCTGCCGCCGGGCGCGGCGGTCGTCCTGCACTCCGACGGCCTGACCGACCGCTGGGACCTGACCGGCTACCGGGGGCTGCTGGCGCAGCCGGCCCTGGTGATCGCGGCCACCCTGCTGCGGGACAAGGGAGTTCGGCGTGACGACGGTGGAGTCCTGGTGATCAAACCGTCATGAGCGCGGTGGAGCTCCTCCGGATCGAGATCCTGGACGAGACCGGGATCTTCCAGGCGCGACGGGTGGGCCGGTCGGTCGCGGCCGAAATGGGGTTCGCCGCCCAGGACCAGGTCAGGATCGGCACGGCGCTCAGCGAGGTCGGCCGTGACCTGCTCAACGGTGCCGGCTCGCTGGCCGTGGTGTTCTCCTGGGACCCCGGGGTCCTGCTGATCGAGATCCGTTGCCGGGCTGACGGTGAGCTCCCGTCGGAGGGCCTGGTCGCGGCGGGACGGCTCATGGACACCGCGACCAGCGCGGCGGCCGACGACCGCACCCTGATCCGGCTCACCAAACGACTGCAGGGATCCGTCTGGCCGCTCACCCCGACCGGGCTGGCCGAGATCACCGCCAGGCTGTCCGCGCTCACCCCGGTCAGCACGCTCGAGGAGCTGCGCCGACAGAACGAGGAGCTGGTCCAGACTCTCGAGGACCTGCAGCGCAGAGGCGAGGAGCTGGTCCTGCTCAACTCCGAGCTGGCGGAGACCAACCAGGGGGTGATGGCGCTCTACAGCCAGCTCTCGACGGAGATGGAGGAGACCAACCGCGGGGTGGTCGCCCTGTACGCCGAGCTCGACGAGACCTCCGCCCAGTTGCGTGAGGCCAGCAAGGCCAAGAACCGGTTCTGGACCAACATCAGCCACGAGCTCCGCTCTCCGCTCAACTCCATCATCGGGCTGGTCCGGCTGCTGACCGGAACCGGCGGCGACCCGCTCACCGAGGAGCAGGCCCACCAGATCCACCTGATTGAGAACTCCGGCACCACCCTGCTCAGCCTCGTCAACGAGCTGCTGGACCTGGCCAAGACCGAGTCCAGCAGGCTCGACCCGCAGCCCACGATGGTCGATCTGGGCGGAATGCTCGCCCAGCTCCGGGCCCTGCTGCGGCCGCTGGACGGCGGCGGTGACGTGGCGCTCATCGTGGACCCGGTGCCGCTGAGCGAGCTCTACACCGATGAGGTCATGCTGACCCGGATCCTGCGGAACCTGCTGGCCAACGGGCTCAGGTTCACCTCGGCGGGCGAGGTCCGGCTGACGGTGCGGCGAGCAGGTGACCAGGTCGAGTTCCGGGTCCGCGACACCGGGATCGGGATCCCGCAGGACCAGCAGGAGCGGGTCTTCGAGGAGTTCTACCAGGTGCCCGGCACCATCCAGATCGGACGGGCCGGCACCGGGCTGGGGCTGCCCTACGCCCGCAGGATGACCGTGCTGCTGGGCGGTGAGCTGGAGCTGACCAGCGTGCCGGGGACGGGGACGACCGTGGTCGTCCGGCTGCCGCTGGTGACCGAGGATCCGGTGGGCGGGGTCGCCCGGCTGGGCCACATCCTCGTCGTCGACGACGACGCGGATTTCCGGCAGAGCCTGCGCCCGCTGCTGACGGGTCTCGCCGACCGGATCACCGATGTCGCCGACGGACCGGCCGCCCTGGCGGTGGTCGCCGCTGATCCGCCCGACCTGATCCTGCTCGATCTCCGCCTGCCGAGCATGGACGGCCTCGAGGTCATGGAAAGCCTCGAACAACTGGGAGGCAATGCCATCGTGGTCATCGTGACGGCAGCCGACCTCGACCGGCCGCCGCGTTCCTCAGGAGCGGTGGTGGACAAGAGCCGCCTCACCCGGGCCAGGCTGATCGAGGCGATCAGGCACGCCCATGGCAGGTGAGGGGGACCTCGTGCTCGTCGTCGACGACATCGAGGTCAAGCGTTATGTGATCGGCAGCTGGCTGCGCCGGGCCGGGCACCGGGTGGTCGAGGCGGTCTCCGGCGCGCAGGCGTTGGAACGGCTCGCCGACACCCCCGTCAACCTGGTCATCCTCGACGTTCGGCTGCCCGACATCAGCGGCATCGAGGTGTGTGCGCGGATCAAGGCCGACGCCCGGACCGCGGCGATCCCCGTCATTCACATCTCGGCGACCGCGGTCGCCGTCGCCGACCGCACCCACGGCCTGTACAGCGGTGCCGACGCCTACCTGGTCGAGCCGATCGATCCGGAGGTGTTCGTCGCGACGGTGACGGCGATGCTGCGTTACTCCGCCGCCCGGCAGCGGGCCGAGCGGATGGCCGACCGGCTGGAACGGCTGACCCGCGCCACCCATGCGATGAACTCGGCCGACACCGTCGATGAGTTGGCCGAGGCGACCGTGCGCGGTGCGGCGAGTATTTTCGGGGCCGGCGCGGTGGTGTACATCCTGCCGATGGACGGTCGGGTGCGCAGGATGGTCGCCCAGGGTCCCGGCCGGCTCCCCCGGCTCTGTTCCGCCGACCCGGAGAGCCTGACGGACCTGAGCGGACTGGCTCCCGACGACCGGCCAGGCACCTCGGTCGTGCGGATTCCTGCAGAGGCCTACCGCGCGATGGTCCCGGACGCCTCGACCGGCCGGGACCTCTCCATGGTGATCTCCCGGACCAAGGAGGGCCGGCCGCCGGTGTGCGTCGGGATCGAGGCTCCCGACGGCCTCGGCCAGGAGGACATGAACCTGCTGCGCCAACTGGGCCAGTCACTGGCCCTTGCGGTGGAGGCGCAGCGGTCCTACGCCGAGGAGCACCTGCTCGCGCTGACCCTGCAGCGAAGCCTGCTTCCGGCCCGGCTGCCCGTCGTTCCCGGCCTGACCTACGCCGTGCGCTACCAGCCCGCGGACGGCCTGGCGGAGGTCGGCGGTGACTTCTATGAGGTCCTGACCGTCGGCGACCTGCTGCTGGTGGCCATCGGCGACGTCCAGGGACACTCGCTGCACGCCGCGACCGTGATGGCCGAGCTCAGGCATGCCCTGCGCGCCTTCGTGGACGAGGGGCACGGTCCCGCTGAGATCCTTTCCCGGCTCAACAGCGTGCTGCTCCGTTACCACGACGACCAGACCGCCACGATCTGCATCGTCCTGCTCGATCCCCGGGACGGCACCCTGGAGATCGCCAACTCGGGTCACCCGCCGCCGCTGCTGTTCGCGCCCGGCCAGGCCGACTACGCCCGCAAGGGCGGGGTGCTCATCGGGTTTCCCGGCGGCAGGTCGAGCACCGAGCACACGGTGATCCCGGCGGGCGGCGGCCTCGTGCTGTTCACCGACGGCCTGATCGAGGGCCGGGACCGAACCCTCCAGGAGAACCTGGAGCTGCTGCGCGCCCTGGTCGCGGACCGGTCGGCGACCGACGTCGAGGAGCTCAGCGACCGCATTCTCGCCGGGTTCGACTATCGCACCGACGACGTGGCCCTGGTGGTCCTGCGCCGCCACCGCACCCCCGGCCGGTGACGCTCAGCCGTTGGTGAGGACCCCGGCCTTGCCCTGGGCACTGCTTCCCGCGGTCCAGACGGCGGGTGAGCCGGGGACCGCGGTGATCGCGTTGGCACTGTGGCCCGCCGGGGTCGCCACGGGTTGGGCCGTCGTGCCGTCGAAGGTGAACAGGCCGACGCTGCCCTCGTTCGCGGCAGCCTGGGCGGCGAGCCAGACCCGGCCGGTGGAGTCGACGGCGAGGTCGCTGATCCAGGTGGTCGCGGCCGGGTCGGTGATCGTCCAGGTCCCGGCCTTGTAGTGGGACACCTCGTAGGCGTTGGCCAGCCAGAACTCCTCCGGGCCGACCGGGACGATCCGGCTGGTGGTGCCCGGGTTGTTGCCGCTGCTGGCGGGGGCGGGCACGTCGTGCCAGGCGGAGCCGTCCCAGCGGGCGATGGCGTAGTGGTCCCAGCCGGAGAAGCCCACGGCCCACACGCTGGTGGCGGAGTAGGCGGCCACGTCGCCGAGCATGGAGAAGTTCGACGGCAGCGGCGTCCTCGTCCACGTCGAGCCGGTGCGGCGGAACAGCTCACCGTCGCCCCAGCCGGTCCACACCCATGCTCCGGCGGGACCCGAGTCCTTGATGACGGCCTCGTTGCCCGGCGGCGGCTGGACGGCCTCGAAGGCAGTGCCGGTGAAGCGCGCCAGGTAGTTGTTCTGGTGGGAGTCCTCGGGGGTGCTCACCCAGACCTCACCCCGGGGGTCGGCGGTGACCGCGCCGAGCGTGCCCGAGCTGCTCCAGCCGGTCAGCGGGTACTCCAGCCAGCGCGTCCCGTTCCAGCGCCGCACCACCGGGCTGCCCGGGGTGATGGTGTTGATCGGCGGCGAGAGGATCAGCTGGCCCTGGTGGCCGACCACCCATACCCCGTCCGGGCCGGTGGCGGCGACCGCGTTCAGCCCGCTGTTGGGCCAGAGATAAGGGAGTTGTACCGGGTGCCAGGCGGCGGCGTGGGCCGAACCGGGAATGGCGAGAGCCGCTGAAAAGGCAAGGGAGCTGATTACTCGGGACATCCTCATACCCATATCTTCGGGAATGAGCGGCCGATTATCTGCTCACGGAAGGGTGACATCGGAGCGCTGTTCCTGGCCATTACTGACAACTTCTCGAAGAGCGAGAGGTTGGGGTGGTTATTCTGCCAAGAACCCTGGGCGCGGCGGGGCTCGGCCCCTGCCGCCGGACACCTTGCCTCTAAAGGAACACCCAAGAAAGGCCCACCAAGCGACCTTTTGGGTATATTTTCGCTGGTCAGAGGGTACGAGCCCGGTTGATCGGCTGACCATCCGTCAGCGCGAATACCGGGGGAGTTCGCTGTGGGAATTGCAAACGCGGGCAAAGCATGGAGCGCGGCCGGAGTGGTGGCCGCACTGGCGTTCACGGCCGGGGCGTGCGGTAGTGCCAAGGAGTCGGGCAGCGGGTCCGGCAGCGGATCGACTACTGCGGCAGACGAGGGATTCAAGATCGGGCTGCTGCTGCCGGAGACCAAGACCGCGCGGTATGAGAAGTTCGACCGGCCCTACTTCACCGACCACGTCAAGGAACTGTGCCCCAAGTGCACGGTGGTGTACTCCAACGCCAACCAGGACCCGAACCTGCAGCAGCAGCAGATCGACTCGATGCTCACCAACGGGGTCAAGGTCCTGGTCGTGGACGCGGTCGACGCCAAGGCGATCTCGGCCTCGGTGAGCAAGGCCAGCAGCCAGGGCATCAAGGTCGTCGCCTATGACCGGCTCGCCACCGGCCCGATCTCGGCCTACACCTCCTTCGACAACCTCCAGGTCGGCAAGATGCAGGGGCAGGCACTGCTGGACGCGCTCAAGGCTGGCGGCGACCCCAAGCGGGGCCCGATCGTCATGGTCAACGGTTCGCCGACCGACCCGAATGCGGGCGACTTCAAGAAGGGCGCGCACTCGGTCCTGGACGGCCAGGTGACCATCGGCAAGCAGTACGACACGCCGGACTGGAGCCCCGACAAGGCGGCCGTCGAGGCGGCAGGCGCGTTCACCGCGCTCGGCGCGAGCAAGGTCATCGGGGTCTACTCGGCCAACGACGGCATGGCGGGCGGCATCGCCAAGTCCATGGCCAACGCCAGTGTCGCCAAGGGCACTCCGCTCACCGGCCAGGACGCGGAACTCGCGGCCATCCAGCGGATCCTGCTCGGCACCCAGACCATGACGATCTACAAGCCGATCAAGCCCGAGGCGCAGGCAGCGGCCCAGATGGCCGTCGACCTCGGCTCCGGCAAGACCCCGACCGGCAACCAGACGGTGAGCAACGTCCCGGCTCAGGTCATCACGCCGATCGTGGTCAACAAGGCCAACATCAACGACACGGTCGTCAAGGACCAGTTCTGGACCGTCGCCGAGATCTGCACTGGCGCGGTCGCCGCGGCCTGCAAGACCAACGGACTCTCCTGAGCACAGCCGACACAAGGGGAGGTCGCAGTGGAACCGGTTCTCGAACTGCGGGGAATCAACAAGCGGTTCGGCGCCGTCCAGGTGCTGACCGACGTGGACCTGGAAGTGCACGCCGGCGAGGTCGTCGCTCTGGTGGGCGACAACGGCGCCGGCAAGTCCACCCTGATCAAGGTGATCGCCGGGGTGGGCCTGCCCGACGCGGGTGAGATCCGTTGGGAGGGCAAGCCGGTCGTGGTCAACAGTCCCGGGGTGGCACAGACCCTGGGGATCGCGACCGTGTACCAGGACCTGGCGCTCTGCGACAACCTCGACGTGGTCGGCAACCTGTACCTCGGCAGTGAGATCCGGCGGTTCTCGGTCCTGGACGAGGTCGCGATGGAGGCGCGGGCGCAGGATCTGCTGCGCACGCTGTCCATCAAGATCCCGAGCGTCCGGATCCCGGTCGCCTCGCTGTCGGGCGGCCAGCGGCAGACCGTCGCGATCTCCCGGTCCCTGCTCGGCGAACCCAAGATCGTGATTCTGGACGAGCCGACCGCCGCGCTCGGCGTCGAGCAGACCGCGCAGGTCCTCGACCTGGTCGAGCGGATGCGGGAGCGGGGGCTCGGGGTGATCCTGATCAGCCACAACATGGTCGACGTCCGGGCGGTCGCCGACAAGGTGGCCGTGCTCAGGCTCGGCCGCAACAACGGCTTCTTCGCCACCGGCGAGACGTCGCAGGAAGAGATCATCTCGGCGATCACCGGGGCGACCGACAACGCGGTGTCCCGCCGCCGAGCCCGCGGCGAGTACCAGGAGGGCGGCTCATGAGTTCCCAGGAAGGCAGGCCGCCCGCGGTCAAGCCCGCCAACGCCACCGCCGAGGCCGCCCAGGTAGACCCTCGGCTGGTGGTGTCGCAGGAGGGCTTCAAGGGGTATCTGCACGAGTTCATTCGCAAGATCAAGGGTGGTGAACTCGGCTCCCTGCCGGTCGTGATCGGGCTGATCCTGATCTGGGTCGTATTCCAGAGTCTGAACAGCAACTTCCTGTCGGCCCAGAACCTGTCGAACCTCAGCATCGACATCGTGGCGACCGGAATGATCTCGGTCGGCATCGTGTTCGTGCTGCTGCTCGGCGAGATCGACCTGGCAGCCGGCTCGGTGAGCGGCGTGGCCGCCGCGGTACTCGCGGTCGTGAACGTCAACAAGGGGTGGAACCCGGTCACCTCGATCATTCTGGCGGTCCTGGTCGGCACCCTGCTGGGGTTCGTGCACGGCTGGTTCTTCGCCAAGATCGGTGTGCCGGCGTTCGTGGTGACGCTCGCGGGCATGCTCGCCTGGAGCGGTCTGCAACTGCAGATCCTCGGGCCCAACGGCACGATCAACCTGGACAACAACGGCCTGGTGTCGAAGCTGACCAGCTCCTACTTCGGTGAGCTCATAGCCGCCTACGGCCTGGCCGCCGTGGCCACCCTCGGGTTCTTCACCGCCTCCTATCTGGGCAACATTCGCCGGAAGGCGGCCGGAGTCCCGGTCCGTACCCTGACCGACCTGATCATCCGCACGGTCGGCCTGGGAATCGTCGCGTTCGGCGTCGCCTACGTACTCAACTCCTACAAGGGCCTGCCGGTCGCGCTGCTGATCTTCCTGCTGGTCTGTGTCGGCTCGGACTTCATCCTGCGCCGCACGGTCTACGGCCGGAAGGTGTTCGCGGTCGGCGGCAACATCGAGGCCGCGCGCCGGGCCGGCATCAACGTGGCCTCCATCAGGATCTCGGTCTTCATGATCTCCGGGGGGATGGCGGCGGTCGGCGGCATCTTCGCAGCCTCCCGGATCTCCTCGGCCAGTCAGGCCACCGGGCAGAGCAACGTGCTGATGATGGCCATCGCCGCGGCCGTCATCGGCGGCACCAGCCTGTTCGGCGGGCGCGGCTCGACCTTTTCGGCCCTGCTCGGCATGCTGGTGATCCAGTCGATCGCCTCCGGCATGGCCCTGCAGGGGGTCAGCAACTCCATCCAGTTCATGGTCACCGGCGCGGTCCTGCTCGGTGCGGTGGTGATCGACTCGGTTTCCCGGCGCAGCCAGAAGGCCGCCGGCCGGGCCTGACCCGACCGCATCGACGGCCTGGACCCACCCGGGGACGAGGCCGTCACAGTGCCCGCTCGAAGGCGAGGGTCACGTTGTGGCCGCCGAACCCGACCGAGTTGCTGATCGCCGCAGCCGGCCCGTCCAGGATCTTGCGGGGCTCGCCGGTCACGATGTCCAGGTCGACCTCGTCGTCGAGGTTCTCCAGGTTCCGCACCGGGGGCACCAGACCCTCGCGCAGGGTCAGCACCGTGATCAGAGCCCCGAGCGCCCCCGCGCCGCCGAGCAGATGGCCGGTCATCGACTTGGTGCCGGTGATCGTCAGGTTGTGGGCGTGCGCGCCGAACGCGCTTCTGATGCCGTTGATCTCGGCCACATCGCCCTGCGGGGTGGCGGTCGCATGCGGGTGGACGTGCAGGATCTGCTCGGTCGTGAGCCCGGCATGCTCCAGGCAGCGCCGCATGGCCTTGGCCGCGCCGCGCCCGTCCTTGGGCGGCTGGACCATGTCGTGGCCGTCGGAGGAGTACCCGACCCCGGCGGCGATCCCGTGGACATGGGCGCCCCGGGCCTTCGCGAACGCCTCGGACTCCAGGACCAGCACTGCTGAACCCTCGCCGAGCACGAACCCGTCACGGTCCCTGTCGTAGGGGCGGGACGCCTCCTCGGGGGCGTCGTTGCGGGTCGACATCGCGCGCATCGC
>JBDSTJ010000693.1:0-6315 GCA_039928335.1 Streptosporangiaceae bacterium
CGCAGACCTAACCAAGCAAGCGCTTGCGCGAGGGATTGATTCGGGCTAGTTTCTAGGACATGCCTCCGGGATTGTTCTTCCTCGTCATCGTCGAACTCTCCCGCAGGTCCAAGGCCCGTCGCTCGCCGGTGAAGGATCGCGCCCCTGATCCGGCGGGCGGCGTTCACGTGCGCCGGCCCGGCCACCAGATCCGGTGCTCCCGGTGACCCGCCAGAGCTTCTCCGGCCGAGCCGCGATCGCCGGAATCGGGATGACCGAGATCTCGCGGAAGTCCGGCAGGACCGAGCTCCAGCTCGCCGTCGAGGCCAGCCGCGCCGCCCTCGACGACGCCGGCCTGGCCCACCCGGACGCGATCCTCAGCTATCACCTGAACGACTCCGCGCCGGTCCTGTACGTCGCCCGCGCCCTCGGCATGACCGAGATCGGCTGGCACAACGAGATCCTCGGGGGCGGTACCCAGAGCGCCTCCATCCTGGCCGACGCGGCCATGCTCATCGACTCCGGCCTGGCCACCTCCGTGCTCGTGTACCGGGCCATGAACGGCCGGTCCGGCAAACGGATGAACACCCTCGGGCTGCGCCTGGGCGAAGGGGCCGAGGAGCAGTTCACCCACCCCTACGGGATGGCCGGCCCGGTCCACCAGTTCGCGTTCGCGGCCCAGCGCTACCTGCATGACCGGGGCCTGACCGACCACGACCTGTCGACGGTCGTCCGGGCCTCCCGGACGCACGCGCTCAACAACCCGCGCGCGCTCGTCCGCAAGCCGATGAGCCACGAGGACTACCTCGCCGAACCCATGATCGCCTCACCGATGCGGCGGGCCGACTGCTGCCAGGAGACCGACGCCGGCTGCGCTCTGGTGATCACGAAGCCACGCCCCGGAGCACCCCTGATCCACGCGGTCGTCCGCGGCGGCGGCCCCGGCTGCTCGACGCTCGACAAGGCCGACGACGTCACCCGGATCTTCGCCCACTACCTCGCGGCCACGCTGTACGACGCCGCCGGGATGAAACCCGCCGACATCGACATGGCGCTGCTGTACGACGCCTACAGCTGGCTGATCCCCCGCCAGCTCGAGGACTTCGGCCTCTGGTCCCCCGGCGACGACCTGGAGCCCCGCCTCGCCCGGGTCAACCCGCACGGCGGCCTGCTCTCCGAAGGCTACGTCCATGGCCTCAACAACACCGCCGAGGCCGTACGCCAGGTCCGCGCCGGAGCCCAGACCGCCCTGATCACCGGCTTCGGCGGCAGTTACGGCAGCGCGGGAATACTCCTGGCGGGTTAGCGGAGCCGCACGTCTCAGCGCTCGCGATCAGCTCAACACGATGCCGTCGAACATGACCTTGAGGTAGTGGTCGGAGAGGCCCTTGCCGTTGAGGCGGCCGCCGGGACGGAACCAGCGGACGGCCACCCAGATCGTGTCGCGGATCATCCGGTAGGTCAGCTTGGGATCGATGTCCTCGCGGAACACACCGGTGGCCTGGCCGTCCTTGATGGCGGTGATCCACATTTTCTCGACCTCGTCCTCGGCCTTCGTCAGGTACTCAAAGCGCGGCAGGGACTTGAGGTAGTTCCAGTCGTTCTGCATGACGGTGATGGCCGCGCGGTGCGGCTCCAGGGTGTTGAAGGCGATCCGCACCAGCGAGGCGACGGTCTCCCGGGGGGTGCCGCCCTCCTCGACCGCGGCGCGGTTCTGCGCCATCAGGTCGGTGAAGAACGCCGACAGGATCTCGTCCACGATCGATTCCTTGGAATCGAAGTGGTGGTAGAGGCTGCCGGACAGGATGCCCGCCTCGTCCGCGATCTCGCGGACGGTGGTCGCCTGGAAGCCCTTCCTGGCGAACAGCTCGGCCGCCAGCTTGACCAGGTGGTCGCGTCGCTCGGAGGCGAGGGCCGGGGTGCCCTTGGCACGCCGACGGCCGGTGCCGTCCTTGGGCGCCGGCGTCTTGGCCCGTCCGCTGTTCGTCGTGGTAGTCACCCCCTCATTATGCCTTCCGTGCCCAACCGCTTGCTCAGGAACACAGGTTGTCATCAGGTTACGTCTTAAACAAGCGCTTGTTACGTGAAGTTAGCGAAGTTCGTACTGGATCGCCGATCGCTTGCCCAGCACGGGGCTGATGACCTCCTTGATGAACAGCTGGTGGTCCGGGTGGTCCCGGTAGGTGACGAACGCCTCGTGGTCAGCGAATTCGGCCGTCAGCGCGAAGTCGGCGTTGCCGGGATTGAGCCCCGGGCCGTACTCGTACCGCTCGATCTGCGGGATCAGCCCGGGGAGCAGGGCCAGCCGCTCGGAGACCAGCGCCTTCTGGGCGTCGGTCGCTTCTTCGGTCCAGGTGAACAACACCACGTGCCTGATCATGTCCTCAGCCTACGGCCGGTCGGCCGGTCCCGGCTCTTCCCGTTTCCGGGATACCGAGCAATCATCGGAGGATGGACCGGTCCCGCACCACCCTCGCGATCCCGGCCGCCGCGGTCGCCGTGCTGGTCGTCGCGCCCTGCTTCGACCTGCCCGGCTGGGTCGACCGGGTGTCGTTCGCCGCCACCGGCCACCCGCTCGCCCCCGAACACGCGCTGCTGCTCGGCCTGGCGCTGCTGATCTCGGCCCGGGGCCTGCTGCTCGGTCGGCTCGCAGCCGGTTACGGCCTGCTCGCGGTGCTGGTCCTGGGCATCCTGGCCGTGCTCTCCGGCGCGGACCCGGCCTGGCGGCTGCCCGTCCTGCTCACCGCCGCGTTCCTGCTCTGGCGGATGCTCGACCTGCTTCCGGTGCGCCCGCATCCGGCCAGGCTCCGCGCCGCGGTCCGCACGGCCCTCACCGTCTTCGTCGTCGCGGTCGCCGGCTGCGTGGCCTTCGGCGGCGTCGGCGTCCGCGCGGCCGGACCCGACGCCGTGTCCGGGCTGGGCGGCGGCCTGGACGTCGAGGGTGCGGCCTGGCTGCCCGGCGCGCTCAGCCTGCTCGGCTGGATCGGGCTGATCGTGGTCGTGCGGACCCTGCTCGCCCCCGCCCCGCCGCCGCCACCCGGCGACGGCGACGAGCGCCGGCACGTGACCCAACTCGTGGCCGACCCCGGCTCCGGGACCCTGGCCCCGTTCGCGATGCGCCAGGACAAGTCCTATGTGTTCAGCCCCGGCAGCCGGGCCGTCATCGGGTACCGCGTCCTGTTCGGGGTGGCCGTCGCGGGCGGCGACCCGGTCGGCGACCCCCGCTCGCACGACTCGGCCGTCAACGCCTTCCGGGCGCTGTGCGACCAGAACGGCTGGCGACCCGCGGTGTTGGCCTCCGAGCGGAACTGGGCCGGCATGAGGGCGGTCGGGATCGGCGACGAGGTCGTCCTGCGGCCGGCGTCGTTCACTCTGGAGGGCCGGGCGATGCGCAACGTCCGCCAGGCGGTCAAGCGCAGCCACAACGCGGGCGTGACCACCGAGATCATCTCTGAGCGCGAGCTCACCCCGGCCCGGCGCGGCGCGCTGCTCGAGATCGCTTCCAGGTCGCTGGGCGGCGCGGCCGAGCGGGGCTTCTCGATGATCCTTGACGAGCTGCTGACCGGCCGGCACCCCGGCTGCGTGGTCGCGATCGCCTCGGTCGACGGCACCCCGGTGGCCTTCCAGCGCTATGCCGCGTGCGGCGGCGGTCTGTCCCTCGACTCGATGCGCCGGCTTCCCGACTCCCCCAACGGCGTCCATGAGCGGCTGATCGCCGACCTGATGGCCGCGGTGGACGTCAGGGAGGTCTCGCTGAACTTCGCGGCCTTCCGCGAGCTGCTCGAGGCGACCGAGCGCACGGCCCTGGAGCAGGCCGGCTACCGCGCCCTGCACCTGCTCGACCCGCTGATCGCGGTCGAGTCGCTCTATCTGTTCAACCGGAAGTTCCGGCCCCACTACCGGCCGAGGTCGGTGCAGTTCCGGTCCTGGACGGAGATCGGCTGGGTCGCAGCGGCCCTGCTCACCCTGGAGTTCGGCCGCCTCCACCCGCCCGCGCCGGTCGCCGAGCCGATGCCCGAGTGCTCGCTGGAGCGGCCCTGACCGCACGGGGATGACCAGCGAGACCAGGCGGTGCTACGCTACCAAGCGAGCGCTTGGTACGAATGCGCTCAGAGCCTCCTGAGAACCCGCAGTCGAGAGGGAGCCGGCCCGTGGCTGACCGTCAGATGAAATTCAGCACCTTCCACCTGTTCCACCAGCACGCGGGGATGTCCGCGAAAGAGGTCTACGACTACCAGATCGAAGTCGTGGAGCTGCTCGAGGAACTCGGTTTCGACGGTGTCTGGATCGCCGAGCACCACTTCCGGGACTACGGGCTGGTGAACAACATCTTCACCATGCTCGCCAACCTGGCGGCGCGCACCGAGAAGCTGCGCCTGGGCACCGGCATCGTGGTGCTGCCGCTGCACAACCCGATCCATATCGCCGAAGAGGCGGCCATGGTCGACGTGCTCTCCAACGGCAGGCTTGAACTGGGTATCGGCCGCGGTTACCAGAGCATCGAATTTGAGAGCTTCGGCCTCAGCCTCTCCGAGGCCCGGGACCGCTTCGACGAGTCGCTCAACATGATCCTTGAGCTCTGGGCGGGTGACAACGTCCACTTCCAGGGCAAGTTCTACGGCACCGGCAACGAGATCACGCTGCGGCCCAAGCCGATCCAGCAGCCGCACCCACCGATCCACGTCGCCGCCGTCAGCCCCGACACCGTCGAGATCTACGCCGCCCGCGGCATCCCGATCCTCGCCGACCCGGCCGCCACCTTCCGCAAGATCGGCAAAGCCGCGGAGACCTGGCACACCACCGCGGCCGCCCACGGCGTCGACTCCGACACCGTCGAACTGGTCGCGGCCCGCTCGGTCTACGTCGCGGAGACCGTCGAACAGGCCCGCGCCGACCAGGCCCGGTTCGAGAAGGACTTCGACCGCAACCGGATCTTCAACGCCCAGAGCGCCCCGATCGACTCCAAGACCGGCGAGGTCGCCAAGGGATTCGAGTTCTGGCAGGACAAGTACCTCAAGGGCGGCAAGGTCGACAACGACTTCCGCTGGGAGCAGCTTGAGATCATCGGGGACCCGGAGCGGGTCATCAGCCAGATCCAGACGGTCCAGGCGATGGGTTACTCCAACCTCATGTGCGACTTCGGCAGCACCCGGCACATCCCGATCGAGGATCTGCGCAAGGTGCTGAAGTTCTTCGCGGCCGAGGTCATGCCCGCCTTCCGCTAGGAGCGTTCGGCAAGTCGACAGACCCAGGCAGTCAGGCGCGAGGAGGCGCAATGTCCGTACACCAGCTCACTCTCGGAGACGTTCTCGGTGAGCACCGGCGAGGCCGGCCGCTCGACATCGCATCGGTCGACGGTGACGTCCGGCTGACCTATCCCGAGCTGGACGAGCGGGTGAACCGGCTGGCGAACGGGCTCGCCGCTGCCGGCGTCGGCCCGGGCGACCGGGTGCTCTGGCTCGGCCAGAACTCCTTCCGCGTCCTGGAACTGCTGCTGGCGTCGGGCCGCGTCGGTGCGATCTTCTGCCCGGCGAACTGGCGGCAGACCGCCGACGAGCTCGGCCACATCCTGGACGACCTCACCCCGCGCGTCGTCGTCTGGGAGGAGTCCGAAGCCGTCACCGCCGCCCAGGAGGCCGCCTCGGACCTGGACGCCCGCTGGATCAAGTCCGGTGCGGCCTACGAGGAGTTCCTCGCCGCCGGTGACGCCGCCGAGCCGTCGGCCGAGTTCGGCGAGGACACCCCGGTCCTCGCGCTCTACACCGCCGCGTTCGACGGCCGCCCCAACGCGGCCCTGCTGTCCCACAAGGCACTGATCGCCCACAGCGAGGCGCTGCTGCACCAGCGGCAGATGCTCGACGGCTTCGCGTTCCTGGCCTGCGGCCCGATGTTCCACGTCGGCACCAACATGTTCGTCCTGGCGACCCTGCTGGTCGGCGGCAAGAACGTGTTCACCCCGGCGTATGAGCCCAAGGAGGTCTGCCGCCTCATCGAGGCCGAGAAGTGCACGCAGGCCTTCCTGTTCGGTCCGATGATCGACGGCTTGGTCGCCGCGAACGGGGACGGCCAGTACGACCTGAAGTCGCTCGGCTTCGTGTCGCACTCCCCCGAGTGGGACGCGATGATCACGGTGGACCCCTCGCCCTGGTGCGCCTCCAAGATGGGCGGCTACGGCCAGACCGAGGTCGGCGGCATGCTGACCTTCCTCGGCCTGGGCCTGGGCGGCGCGGGCTACGCCGGCCGCTCCTCGACCCTGGTCTCCGTGCGGCTCCTGGACGCCGAGGACGCCGAGGTGGCGCCCGGCGAGGTCGGCGAGATCTGCGCACGCGGCTGGTC
>JBDSTJ010000694.1:0-5251 GCA_039928335.1 Streptosporangiaceae bacterium
GTTGGTGTCATCGCAGACCACGTCGAACCCCTGGCGGAGCAGGTCGAGGATCGCGGCGTCCCGCACGGCCATGACCCGCTTCTCGGTCACGCCCCTGACATGCTCGCCGGTGTCGAGCATCGCGCGCAGGTCGTCGCGGTTGACCCGGGCCCGGCCGGCCCGGTCCTGGGCGGTCCAGGCGGTCGCCCAGGTCGTCTTGCCGCTGGCCGGCAGGCCGCGGGTGATGTGCAGGGTGGCCATCAGGCGTTGTCCTCCGGGACGTTGACGGGTCGTTCGTCGCCCGACGGGCGCAGGGTCTGCCAGACCCGGGCGCCGGGGTCCCTGTCGTCGAGCAGCAGGAACAGCCAGCCGCGCCGGGCCGACCGCCCGGCCACCTCGGCGTAGTCCCGCCGGGTCCAGCCCTGCGGCAGTGCCTCGACGATACGCCGATGCTCGGCGCGGGCCTCGGCCAGGATCGCGTCCCGGCGACCGGTCAGTCCGGCCGCCACCCCGCGCACCCAGTCGTGGAACTCATCGGGCAGCCCGTCGCAGATCTCCGCCACGGTCCGCCCGCCGGTCAGTCCCTCCCAGACGAGGCGGGCGTTCAGGCCGGTGATGATCCGGTGCAGCGCGACATAGTCGTCCTGCTTGATCTTGATCATCACGTGGCCGTGGTCGGGGAACCGCAGCACGTATCCCTCCGCACCCTCGCGGGCCGGAGCCGCCAGGGCTTCGCCCAGAGTCGGGTAGTCGAAGGTCGCGGCCGTCGGCCCGGCCCAGGACAGTTCGGACGCCGCGACGGGCCGACCGGTGCAGATCTCCACCCCGCCGAGCAGCACGAGGTCGTCCAGGCTCCCGTAGTCCACGACGATCCGGTTCGCCGGATAGATGATCTCGAAGAGATAGGTGATGCCGGGCACGACCTCGGTCGTGGCCGCGTACCGCTCCTGCCAGACCCGCGTGGCGTGCCGGGCCTGGTCGGAGGCGAAGGAACCCCGGGTCGCGATCTCGTGGCCGCCGGGCGTGGGAACGAGGATCCCGAGGCTGCCGTCCATCTTGTCCGCCACGATCACCCGCGCGCCGAGGTCGAAGGTGCCCTCGGGGTGCTCGGAGTAGTTGAAGAACTTGGCATACGGCCGGGCCAGGACCCGCTCGTCGGCGTCGACGACCAGGCCTCGGCACTGCCGGGTCACCTCATCCCAGGCCCGCTCGAACTGGGCCTTCTCCGTATAGCCGATGATCTTGTAGGGCAGGGCCGGGTGCACCTGCTCGCGAACGTACCCCTCGCTCACGGCCCGGCGGAGGGCGTCGGGATCGAAGAGCTCGCTGAGGTGCGGGTACATGGGAACGGCTCCTGCCGTACGGGGTCATTGCGGATAATCTTCCAGGCCCGGAGCGTGCGGCGCACCAGGATTTTGTCTCGAACAGGTGTTTGACACTGGTGTATCGTGGGGGCATGACGCAGGTGTTTCAGGGTTCGCTGCTGGGTTGCAGCGAGGAGAGCGGGCCAGGCCCGCTGGGTGCGACCGTGCAGCGGACGGTGCTGGCGCACGGGGCCTGGGTCGACGTCCGACGGGACTGGATCCCGGGGGCGGACGCACTGTTCGAGCGGTTGAGCGGGTCGGTCCCGTGGCACGCCGAGCAGCGGCAGATGTACGACCGGCTCGTGGACGTCCCCCGCCTCACCAAGTTCTACGGGGAGAACGAACCGTTGCCCGACCCCGTACTGCTCGCAGCGCGAGCCGTACTGGACGCCCACTACGCCGAGGAGCTCCGTGAGCCGTTCCGTACCGCGGGGCTCTGCCTCTATCGCGACGGCAGCGACAGCGTGGCCTGGCACGGCGACACCTTCGGCCGGGGACGCACCGAGGACACCATGGTCGCGATCGTCTCGGTCGGCACTCCCCGGGGGCTGCTGCTCAGGCCCGTCGCGGGCGGGGCCGCGCTGCGGTTCGAGGTAGGTCACGGCGACCTGCTGGTGATGGGCGGCAGTTGCCAGCGGACCTGGCAGCACGCCGTTCCCAAGACCGCACGCCCGGCCGGACCGAGGATCAGCATCCAGTTCCGGCCCCGTGGGGTGCGCTGAGCGGGCGGCGTGACAGGATCGTGACCATGCGTATTGTGATCGCGGGCGGACACGGAAAGATAGCGTTGAGGCTGCTCAGGCAGCTCACCGAGAGCGGCCACACCGGGGTGGGACTGGTCCGGAATCCGGAGCAGCTGCCGGATCTGGCGGCCACCGGGCAGTCCGGGGTGGTCTGCGACCTCGAATCAGCGTCGGTGGCGCAGGTCGCGGACCTGCTCAAGGGCGCGGACGTCGCGGTGTTCGCCGCCGGAGCCGGACCCGGGAGCGGGGCGGACCGCAAGGACGGCGTGGACCGGGGCGCGTCCGTGCTGTTCGCCGACGCCGCGCAGCAGGCCGGGGTCGGCCGGTTCATCCAGATCTCCGCCGCGGGCGCGGGCGCGCCGCCCCAGGAGGGCACCGACGAGGTCTGGGCGGCCTATCTCCAGGCCAAGACCGCCGCCGAGGACGACCTCAGGACCCGCGACCTGGACTGGACCATCCTGCGTCCCGGCGCGCTGACCGACGATCCCGGCACCGGCCTGGTCGCCCTGCACGACCCGCCGGCGGGCCAGGGCGAGATCACCCGCGACGACGTCGCCAGCGTGATCATCGCCCTTTTCGAGGCCGGCCTGCGGCGCACCCTGGAACTCAGGCAGGGTTCCGTGCCGATCGCTCAGGCCGTCGCGGACCTCTGAGGAAGCACCTCGCGGGGCAGCGCGGGAGGGGTCTTGCGGTCCCGCCACTCCCGCGGATAGCCCAGGGAGACCTCCTCGAAGCGGACGCCGTCGTACCAGGTCTCCCGGGGGATGTGCAGGTGCCCGTAGATCATCGTCTTGACGGGGAAACGCCTGTGCCAGTCGGCGGTGGCCTCGGTGCCGCACCACTGCGCGAACTCGGGGTACCACAGGACGCTGGTGGGATCTCGGACCAGCGGATAGTGGTTCACCAGGACCAGGGGCACCTCCCGGTCGCACGCCTCGAGCCGGTCCAGGGTCAGCCGGACCCGGTCCGCGCACCAGGCCTCACGGCTCGGGTGCGGATCGGGATGCAGGAACCGCTCGTCGGTGCAGACCACACCGGTCCGGTAGGCGTAGGCCAGCCCCTCCTCCTTGGTGGAGCAGCCCGGCGGCCTGAAACTGTAGTCGTAGCCGACGAACAGGGGTGCGATCCGCACCGGCCCGCCGAGCCCTTCCCAGACGACGTAGGGGTCCTCGGGGGTGAGCACTCCCATCGCCCGGCAGCGTTCGACGAGCAGCTCGTAGCGCGCCACGCCCCGAGGGTCGTCGTCCCCGCGTGACCAGAGCTCGTGGTTGCCCGGCGCCCAGATGACCTTGGCGAACCGCTCCGCCAGCAGGCCCAGAGCCCACTCGATCTCCTCGATCCGGTCCCCCACATCCCCGGCGACGATCAACCAGTCCTCGGGCGAGCTCGGCTTGAGCACTTCCACGATCTTCCGGTTCTCCGGGTAGGACACATGCAGATCACTGACTGCCACCAGCCTGCCTTCGCTCATCCCGACATCATGCCCGCACCGGCACGCACTGCGCCAAGACGGACCGACAGCCCTGAATCATCCGAACAGCGAGAGGGCCAGTGCCCCGGCGATCGCGGCGGCGTAGCCGCAGGTCGCGAGCACCACCAGCCGGGTGCGCCTGGCCTCGGCCAGGTCCAGGCGGCTCAGGAGCCAGGCCAGCGCCGGCAGTACGAGCACCCCGTGCAGGCTGACACCGTGCACCGCCTTGAGGAAGCCCACGTCGTGATAGGCCTGCTCCTGGTGCCCGGTCCTGGCGAGCGGCACTCCCCTGGCGATCATCGCCGCGCCGCTGAGGAGCCCGATCACCAGGGTCGCGAATCCGGCCCGCAGCGCCAGCCGTACCGACGGCGCGGCTGAGGAATCACCACGGAAGGCCACCACGGCCAGCCAGCCGAGCAGGACGACCAGCACGCCGCCGCCGACCGCGAGGACCATCGACACGACGGTGTTGACCGGGCCCTCCATGTTGACGTGCGACGGCACACCCCGCCAGGCCTGCAGGGTGATGCCCCCCACCTCGACGAAGCTGTCCACCGCGAAACCGCCGAGCAGCACCGCCCGCGCCCGCTCCGACAGTGGTAGCCAGGATGCGAGCCAGGTCACGGTCAGGAGTGTCAGGCCGAAGGACAACCCGAACGTCGCCGGCTTGCGCCAGGAGACCGGCCCCTCCCAGGGCCCTCCGTCGACGGCGAACACCCCCAGGTGGAACACCCCGGCCGCCATCAGCACGACCCCGCCCAGCGCACAGGCGCGCTCGGTGCGGGTGAGCCGATCAATATGAGTGAGCACTCACTCATACTAGCAGCCACGACGGGGCCCGATCCGCCGTGCAGGAATCGCCGGACAGTGTGCGGATGTTAAGTTAGGCTAGCCTAACAAGGATCAGCGAACGGGGAATCCAGATGGCGTACAGGACCGAAGTGCTCAGTACCGAGCGGATCACTCCGCACCTGATCCGGCTGGTGGTCGGCGGGACCGGGCTCGAGGAATTCACCGCGGGTGAGTTCACCGACCACTACGTCAAGGTCATATTCCGGTTGCCCGGCGTGACCTATCCCGAGCCCTTCGACCTGGAGGCGATCCGGCGGGACCTGCCCCGGGACCAGTGGCCGGTCAACCGCAGCTACACCGTGCGGGCCTGGGACGCCACGGCCCAGCGGCTGACGCTCGACTTCGTCCACCACGGGGACATCGGCCTCGGCGGGCCATGGGCGGCCGGGGTCCGGCCGGGCGAGGAGATCCTGCTGACCGGACCCGGTGGCTCCTATGCGCCCCGGCCCGAGGCCGGCTGGCATCTGCTCGTCGGCGACGAGAGCGCGCTGCCCGCGATCGCCGTGGCCCTGGAACGCCTCCCGGCGGACGCCCCGGCCCGGGTGTTCCTCGAGGTCGAGGGCCCGCAGGACGAGCTGCTGCTGGAAACTCCGGGCAAGGCCGAGATCGTCTGGGTGCACCGCAGGGGAACCCTGCCCGGCGAGCTGCTCGTCCCGGCGGTCAAGAACCTGGAGTTCCCGCCCGGGACCGTGCACGCCTTCGTCCACGGCGAGGCCGGGTTCGTCAAGGAGCTCCGGCGCCACCTGCGGGTCGAGCGCGGGCTGTCCCTGGACCAGCTGTCGATCTCCGGCTACTGGCGGCGCGGCGCCGACGACGAGGGCTGGCGGGCGAGCAAGGCCGAA
>JBDSTJ010000695.1:0-6154 GCA_039928335.1 Streptosporangiaceae bacterium
GATCCGTGCCGGATCCCCCGGAAACGCAGCCGAGCAAGCACGTGCCTCGAAATCGAATCGAGTTCGCGACAGGCCGTCGGGACCCCATAGTCGAACGGCCGCACCACCGGCATCGGCAGGACCCTGCCGCACCCTGACCTGCCACCAGAAATCACCCAGATCACCAGGCCGTGATCGAGAGTTTCGATGGCCAACCGTCCATCACGCTAGGTGGTCCTAGGGTGGGGGCGTGGCTGTGTCGCATGAGTCGAACCTGTCGCTTGTTGATCGGCGTCCAGGCCTCAATCTGCCGCTATTTCTGGACGGGCTGGTACGCAATCGAATTCCAAGACACTTCCGCTCTCCTCCTCGTAGCTATTGAGCATGGGCAGTTCAGACTGAATTGCCACTATGCGTCAGTTGATCACCCGGACCGGGGATCGTCTCGGCTGAGAATGCGCCGTCAGCGAGGCCGACCCGGTCAGTTCCTCTTAGCCGCCTGGACTCTGGCCGCTGTTGTCGCGGTGGCTGCGGCGAGCGTCGCGGTCGAAGATGCCCAGGATCTCGCACGGGCCCCCCTCGGCGCCGACGGCGTGCGGCATCATGGTGGGGAATTCGGCGGCCTGGTTGGTCTCCACGCGGAAGCGGCGGTGGCCCAGCATGAGGGTCGCGGTGCCGGACAGGACGACGAGCCATTCCCGGCCCTGATGGGCGCGCATGCGGGAGGGGTCATCGGGCGGAGGCTCGGTCATGCGCTGACGCACGACGCTGACGCCGGGGTCGCCCTTGATGGGCCAGCGCATCAGGTGGTGAGTGCTGTCGATCATCGGGTTGGTGACGACGTCATCGGTGGCGGTCTCGACGAGCTGGTCGAGACTGGTGTCCAGGGCGCGGGCGAGGATGACGAGCTGGTCCAGGGCGAGTCGGCGCTGACCGTTCTCGATGCGGCTCAGGGAGGACTGGCTGAGCCGGGCGCGGGTGGCCAGCTCCTCCAGGGACCAGCCCTGGGCGACGCGCAGGGCGCGGATCCGTTTGCGTACGAGGCTGTCCAGCTCTCGATCTTCTTGCGTCATAAGCAACATCCTATGCGGTCGATGCATATCTGGGTAGCCTCGGGATAGATCGCCCCAGTCGGTGGGGCACTGCACGAGGGAAAGGGCGTGAGGGCATGTCTGTCCAGAATTCCGCTGATGCGGCTGACGAACTGCCTGGTGAGACCGTGGACACGGTGGTGATCGGCGGCGGTGCCGCAGGCCTGAACGGTGCGTTGATGCTGGCCCGTTCCCGCCGTTCGGTCGTTGTGATCGACAGCGGGACGCCTCGCAACGCGCCCGCCGAGGCCATGCATGGCTTCATCGTCCTGGACGGTATTCCGCCCGGCGAGTTGCTCGAGCGGGGCCGGGAGCAGGTCCGCCACTACGGCGGCCGGGTCGTCTTCGGCGAAGTGACCTCGGCCGGGGCTGCCGCCCCAGCGCCTGACGGTGATCTGCGTTTCACCATCACCCTGGCCGACGGCCAGAGGGCGACGGCGCGCCGCATCCTGGTGGCCACCGGTCTGCGGGACGTGCTGCCAGAGGTGCCCGGGCTCGCTGAGCACTGGGGGCACAGCGTGGTGCACTGCCCCTACTGCCACGGCTGGGAGGTGCGCGATGAGCGCATCGGCATCCTTGCCGTGGGTCCCGCCTCGGTCCATCACGCGCTGTTGTTCCGCCAACTGACCGACGACCTGGTCTACTTCACATGCGGCACCGGAGTGGATGAGGATACGCGCGCGCGCTTCACTGCCCGGAATATCCGCATCGTCGATGCGACGGTCCAAGAAGTCATCAACAGCGATGAGGGCGGCATCGCAGGCGTGCGCCTGGCCGACGGCACGTTCGTGGCCCGCCGCATCCTGGCAGTCGCCACGCGGATGCAGGCCCGTGCCGAGGGCCTGGAGGGCCTGAAGCTGCCGATGGAGGACCTGCCCGACAACATGGGGTGCCGATTCGCCTCCGGCCTGGCCGGCACCACCGAGGTGCCCGGCGTGTGGGTGGCCGGCAACGCCACCGACCTGACCGCCCAGGTCGGTGCCTCCGCCGCGGCCGGCGCCCTGGCCGGCTCCCACATCAACGCGCATCTGGCCACCGCCGACACCAGCGCGGCTCTCGCCGCAGCTCAGGCCGGCACCACCACCTGACGTCCTGGCCCGTACCAGCCCACTGCGCGACCGCACCGACGGTGCACGCGGTGGTCGGGCCGACCCGAATCACTCGGCGACCGGCCGTGCACCGGCGCTGACTCCGCATGCCCTTTGTGAGAGGAAACCATGACCACCAACCTGCCGCCACACGTGGCAGCCACCGGCGAGGGCGCGCCCGAGGCGCGCCGGCTGCGCGCGGTCCTGATCGCCGTCTCGGTCGCGCTGATGGCCGTCATCGCCTCGGTGTCCGGGCTGAACGTCGCCCAGACCCACATGGCCGTCGAGTTCAAGGCCTCACAGAACACGATTCTGTGGATCATCAACATCTACACCCTTGCCCTGGCCGCGCTCCTGCTGCCGCTCGGCGCCATCGGTGATCGGCTGGGCCGCAAACCCGTGCTCATCACCGGGCTGGGAGTCTTCGGCGTCGCCAACGTCGCGGCGGCCCTGGCCCCGACGGCCGAGATCATGCTTGCCTCGCGCGTGGTCAGTGGTATCGGCGCCGCGATGATCATGCCGATCACTCTGGCCGTCATCACCTCCACCTTTCCTGAGAAGGACCGCGCAAAGGCGATCGGGGTGTGGACCGGCATCGCCGGAGGCGGCGGAATCCTCGGTATGTTCCTGTCCGCACTCCTCGTGGACGTCGCGGACTGGCGGTGGCTGTTCGCTCTGCCCGTGGTCCTGGTGGTCGTGGCCCTGGCGATGACGCTGAAGTCGGTTCCCCACTCCCGTGAGAGGTCCGGCCACGCCTTCGACACGGTCGGCGCGCTGGTATCCGCTGTGGCCGTGGTCGGACTCATCTTCGTCCTGCAGGAGGGCCCTGAGCGCGGCTGGACTGCGGCCGCGACTCTGGTCAGCCTTGCCGTCGGCCTCATCGCCGTCGTCGTCTTCGTGGCCTGGGAACTGCACCGCCGAGACGCCTCACTGCTTGACGTGCGTCTGTTCCGCGAGCGCGGCCTGGCCGGCGGCTCCCTCACCTTGCTGGTGGTCTTCGGTGTCCAGGCGGGCATCGCCGTAGTTGTCTTCCCGTTCTTCCAGGCCGTGCTCGGCTGGTCGGGGCTGCTGTCCACGGTGGCGCTGATGCCCATGGCCGTGATGATGATGACGGCCTCCGGCCTCGCACCCCACCTGGCCGCCCGCATCGGTGCCCGCTCGACCATGGCCGTGGGCATCGCGGCGGCCGGCGCTGGTCTGGCACTCATGGCGCTGTTGGTCAGCGTTGACGGGGGCTACCTGAGCATTCTGCCCGGCATGCTCGCCATGGGTATCGGCATGGGCCTGTCGATGACACCCTCAACCGAGGCCATCACCAGTGCCCTGCCGCGCGACAAGCAGGGCGTCGCCTCCGCACTCAACGACGTCACCCGGGAACTCGGCACCGCGCTCGGGGTCGCCCTGCTCGGCGCGCTCCTGTCCGCCGGTTACCGCAGCGCCCTCGACGACAGGCTGCACGGCATCCCCCGGGGGGCCGCGGACACCGCCCGGGAAGGCATCGCCAACGCCGCCGAAGTGGCGGGCAGCACAGGCCCACACGCAACCGAACTGCTCCATGCCGCCCAGCAGTCTTTCGTTGACGGCTGGCAGCAGGCCATGTGGGCGGGCGTCGCCGTCATGGGCGCTCTGTTCGTCTACATCGTCCTGCGCGGCCCGACGAACGCAGAACCTGCGACAGGCGAGGAAGCCGAAGCCACCGAGACCGTCGCCGTCTGACGACCGGGCGAGCCGTTCACGGCAGCGAGCCGGCAGCACACGGTCATCTAACCGCGCCGAAAATGGCTGACGAGTCCGGGGTGCGGCGGGCGCGGAGGGCGCGGAGCTTGTGACGGTTGCCGCAGCGCTCCATCGCACACCAGCGCCGGGCGCCGGGGCGGGACGTATCGACGAAGACCAGCGGGCAGTCGTCACTCGCGCACTCGCGCAGGCGCTCGGAGAGCGGCCCGGACAACAGCTCGATCATCTCCCGCGCCATGGTTGAGAGTACTTGCGTTGCCTGTACTGGCGGTGCCCAGCCTGCGGTCATACCGTCGGCGGCGAGTTCGGGGATCAGCGGTGCCGTGGATGCGGCCCGGTTGATGGTCGCGATCACGGCGGTGGGCAGGGGGCGGTGCGCCGTCCGGGCGTGCGCCGCGTCCCAGATGGCCTGGCGCAGGGCCTTGGCCGCGGTCAGCTCGTGCGGCGTCACAGGGTCGGTGATGCCTGCGGCCAACGGCGGCTGGGACAGCCATTCAGCCAGGTCAGCGGGCTTGTGGAGGGTCTCGAACACCGCGTACCGGCCTTCGCCGCCGGTGTGGGCGAAGTCCAGACAGACGGCTCCGGCGTCGAACCGGAAGGATCCGCCCTTGGGGTCGTGCAGGACCCGGCCGGTGGTGTTCATGCGCATGAAACCACTATAACTGGTGTCGTAACCGGTTTTATCGGTGTCACCAGTGAAGGAGGCAACAGCATGGGCACCAGGCACATCAACCCCGAGGGGCTCCACCGCAACCCGGCCTTCAGCCAGGCCGTCGTGGTCGAACAGCCGGCGAAGACGATCTATGTCGGCGGGCAGAACGGCGTCGACGCCGACGGCGAGGTCGTCGGCCAGACGGTCGGGGAGCAGGCCGACCGGGCGCTCCGCAACCTCGCGACCATCCTGGAGAGCGAGGGCGCGAGCCTGGCGAACATCGTGCACTGGTCCATCGCCGTGGTCGACGGCCATGCGCTGAACGAGGGTTTCACCGCCTTCCAGCGGGCCTGGAACCCAGCCGACCCGCCACCGGCCATCACGGTCCACGTCGTCGCAGGTCTGGGCCCCGGCTTCCTCGTCGAGATCGACGCCGTCGCTGTCGTGTGACCGAATACGCAACCTCGGGTTGCGCATGGGAGAGTCCTGGGCTACCGTGACGTGCAACCAAACGTTGCGGAAAGTGGGAAGTCTAGTGGAGTTCGGAAGCATTGAGCGTGAGGTCTACGTCGAGGCGTCTCCTGAGAACGTCTTCGAGGTGATCAGCAGTCCGGAACACATCCGGGAGTGGTGGAACGGTGCGGAGACCGACCTGTCACCGGTCCCGGGCTCGGTCGCCGAGATCGCGTGGGGCAGGGACACGGACACGCCCCACATCGAGGCGCTCACGGTCGTCGACGCGCAACCGCCCCGTCTGTTCTCGTTCCGGTGGGTCCAGGAGGGCGCAGCCGTGGCGACCGCCGCGAATTCGCTGCTGGTGACCTTCGAGCTGGTCCCCTCCGGTGCGGGCACCCTGGTCCGGCTCACCGAGACTGGCTTCCGGGAGAAGGAATGGGAGGTCGCGGTTCTCGAGGCGGCGTACGCCGACCATGCGAAGGGCTGGGACATCTTCGTGCCCCGGCTCGGTGACTACGTCTTCCAGCTCGTGTCGACGTCATGAGCGTCGTCGCCGTCGACGACGACCTGTGGTCGGCGATCGGGGATCCGACCCGCCGCCGGATGCTCGACATGCTGCTCGCCGAGGGCGCCGGCACGGCCACCACGCTCAGCGACCGGCTGCCGGTGACGCGTCAGGCCGTCTCGAAGCACCTGGTGGTGCTGGACCGGGTGGGCCTGGTCCATGTCACGCCCGCCGGCCGCGAGCGGCGCTACCAGGTGGACGAGGCCCAGCTCGCCCGCGCGGTCGCCCAGCTCGCGGAGGTCGGTACGGCCTGGGACGCCCGGCTGCGGCGGATCAAGAGGATCGCCGAGACGATCCAGCGCAGCCAGGAGAAATGACCCGTTTCACACGAGAAGAGGGATCGAAATGGTGGATATTCTCCACAGGGTCGGCATGAAGGCGGCGTCACGGGCCGAGGTGTATGCGGCACTGACCACGGTCGAAGGCCTGTCGGACTGGTGGACGACGGACACGAAGGGCCAGACCGAGGTCGGCGGGATCCTGGAGTTCCGGTTCGAGGCCGGTGGCTTCGACATGAAGGTGCTTGAGTCGAATCCCGCCGAGAGCGTGCTCTGGGAAGTCACCGACGGGCCTGCCGAGTGGATCG